>JANXVI010000342.1 GCA_025351745.1 Rhodoferax sp. | reverse complement strand
CGCAGCCTGGCAGGTCCACGCCCATTTCTATCCTCCGTTACTGCGCTCGGCCACCGTGCGCAAGTTCATGGTGGGCTTTGAAATGCTGGGCGAACCCCAGCGGGACCTCACCCCCGAGCAGGCAGCCGCCGCATTGCGAGCCACATCCACCGTCCATTTCAAAGAACAGGCGCATTCCGCATGACCGCCCATGAACGTGCCCTACGCGGGTTTAACAAGCACTTTTCGGGTGATCCCACGCTGGTGGTGCGCGCGCCCGGTCGCGTCAACTTGATTGGCGAATTCACCGACTACAACGGCGGGCATTGCCTTCCTGTCGCAATTGATCGCGGCACCTGGGTGGCCGCCCGCGCCCGCGACGACGATCGCGTGCAGGTGTTGGCCGTTGATCTGGACGACGCCCGCGATAGTTTTTCTACTGCAATTCCCATTGACCGCCTTCCCGTTCTCCATTGGGCCAACTAT
The DNA here is from genome assembly GCA_025351745.1 of Rhodoferax sp. Classification (GTDB taxonomy): domain Bacteria; phylum Pseudomonadota; class Gammaproteobacteria; order Burkholderiales; family Burkholderiaceae_C; genus Allorhodoferax. The sequence goes on along the minus strand of JANXVI010000342.1, from coordinate 5,893 downwards.
GTACGGGGCGTGTTTGCAGCACTGGGCCGTCAAGTCCATCGCCATCTGCCCGGGGTCGATTTAGCTATCTCGGGCGATGTGCCCAGGGGAGCGGGCCTAAGTTCTTCGGCTTCACTGGAAGTCGCTGTGGGTGAAGCCCTGCGCCGCTTGTTTGACCTGGACGCGACGCCACTCCAACTGGCTTTGGCCGGCCAACAGGCAGAACACGACTATGCGGGTTGCCAGTGCGGGATCATGGACCAAATGGCGAGTGCCTTGGGAAAAGCGAACCACGCCTTGCTCCTGAACTGCACCAGCCTCACCGCCACGCCAGTGCCACTGCCCGCCGACTGGGCGATCGTGGTCATAGACACCCGCATCACACGCGGTTTGGTGGAAAGCGCCTACAACGAGCGCCGTCGCCAGTGTGTGGAAGCGGCCGCCCATTTCAACGTCAACTTGCTGTGCGAGGTGGTCGAGGCGGATTTTGCGACCCGCTCCGTGGGCATGGCACCGTTGGCCCTGCGCCGTGCCCGGCATGTGGTGGGAGAAGACGCACGCACGCTCCAAGCAGCCCATGCCATCGGCAACGGCGATCTGGTAAGTCTGGGCCATCTGATGCGCGCCTCCCACCGGTCCATGCGGGATGACTTTGAAGTCAGCTTGCCCCCCATCGACGCCTTGGTGGAGCTGAGCAACGGAGTCATCGGAGACACAGGCGGAGCGCGGCTGACGGGCGGCGGCTTTGGCGGCAGCGTCGTAGCCGTATTGCCGAAAGACGGCGTTCCAGACTTGGCCTGCGCTATCAAGCTAGGTTACAGGAACCCCAGTGGCGAACTGGCACACGTGCATCTGTGCAGTGTGGCCGCAGGTGCCAACCTCGCGGGCGCACTGGGCACAGGTTGACACTGTCCGCCAACAAAACTGGCCCTGCACCAATCGCCAAAAGGAACCCCGAGCACCTTATCAATATGGTAATGTTCTAGGGAAGGTATCGATGCACAAGCGCTGACGCGAGCAACTCGTGTCGTCGACTTCATTGCACCATCGCGAAGGCCTTTTATGCAGACTATGGCACCGGTTTCAAAAAATATGCGGTTGAGCGACCAAGAGAGCAAGCGCCAGAAGCAGCGGTTGCGCATGTGCGGCATCGCCATCGTTAACGCAATCATCCATTCAGGAATGATGGGTCTCTTCGCAGCCACCGAAACCATTCCGGTTTGGGTCGCGTTGGCATTCTTCGGTGTGAACATGCTTTCAACCATCGGCATCTACCTGTTCACATGGATGGGCTGGAACCGCATACTGCCTGACAGCGGCTTGATCATGCTTCAAATCTTGATGCACGCAGCCATCGAACTGGGTTTCATTTTTGTGGCCCCCAATCTGGCAGTCTTGTTTTTACTCGCGCTGTTCGTCATTTTCAGTTATGGGGTGATTCAGCTTTCACCCCGCCAATTCACCATCGGATGGCTGCTGTACGGTCTCACCGTTGGAATCACGCTCTGGTTTGTTAGAGACCGTTTTGGCTATCCCGGTGTTAGCGGTGCTGAAATCACATTGGTATGGCTCTACTTCTTCCTGGCCTTGCGCCAGCACACCCTGGTGAGCGCGCAGTTCAGCCATTTGCGAAATCAGGTTACAGAAAAAAACAACTTGCTTCAAGCATCGTTGGCTCAATTGGAGGAGCTGGCTAGCAAGGATCACCTCACCGGTTCCCTCAACCGCCGCTGCATTCTGGAAAAACTGGAGGGAGAACTCCTGCGTTCATCGCGAAGCCGGGGTTCGTTTTGTTTTGCCATGATTGACCTGGACCATTTCAAAGCTGTCAATGACACGTTCGGCCACCCGGTGGGCGACCTGGTGCTCAAAAACCTGGCGCTGTGCGCCAACACGTCGCTCCGAGAACTGGACAGTTTTGGGCGCTTTGGCGGAGAGGAATTCGGCGTGCTGTTCCCGGACACTTCATCAGAGCAATGCCAGGTGGCAATGGAACGCTTGCGCAGCACCGTGGCCGCATTCGATTGGGGGGGGTCGCCCCCGGCCTGGGCGTTAGTTTTTCGGCGGGTGTCACCAGCAGGGTCGCAGACGACACCGCCGAAAATATGATCAAGCGTATCGACGACGCACTGTACCAAGCTAAAAACGAGGGCAGAAATCGCATTGTCTACGTCAGTGGGCCCGCCTGATGGCAGGCATCATTTGTGCTCAAGAACGCCGGTGGAGCCAATCGCGACGGGTCCTCATCAACAAGCTCAGTGCACCGAGCTTTTCCCGTCAATACCGGTCAAGGTGATTGGCTTTCGGGATTCAACTGGGGTTGGCATCAATGACTTGGCCAGCAAATAGTAGTAAGACGAAACGTCTCCTCCAAACACCTGCGTCATGAGAACCACGGTGATGCCCTCCTTGGGCTGCAACCAGGCGGTAGTAGAGGCGGCGCCACCCCAAAAAGCCAGGCCAACTGGCAGACCGCTCGGCTCACTTTGCTCCAACAGGCCCAGACCCAGGCCAAACCCCATTCCCACCTTTGACCCCATTGCCGAAATCGCTTGTGCCTCAGGCGTAAGTGCGTTGCGTCGCATTTCGCGTGCAAGTTCTACCGGGAGCAGCTGTTGGTCTTGCCAACGACCGTCGTTCAGCAAAAAGATAAGAAATCGCTGGTAATCAGCAGCGGTACTGACCAGGCCTGCACCGCCAAACTGGATCGGTCGCTCATTGCGAAAGGGGCTGGTGGCATCCACTCCATCGCGTCGGACCAAGGCAGTGGGTGCCAGATCCTCGACCTTGCGTTGTGCAAAGGCGGGTTGCCCAGGGAACTGCGACTTGCCCGAGTACGCCGGTGTGAAACGTCCTTGCAATGCGTCTGGCACGCGAAACATCGTGTCGTTCATGCCCAGAGGACCGAGTATGCGCTGTTGCATAAAGTGATCTAGGCGCTGACCGCTGACCCGCTCTACCAACGCCCCAGCAAGGTCGGTACTGCTGCCATAGGTCCAGTTTGCGCCTGGGTCATGCAGCAACGGCACCGACGCCAATCTCCGGGAAAATTCTGCAACCGAATCTACCGGAGGGCTGCCATCGCCCGGCACAAGTTTTTCGCCGCCCCCGTTGTCGATGCCGAGCGCCACGTACCGCTTGATGACCGGATGCGGGTAGGGAGAAAGATAGGCCACGCCGAGTTGGTGGCTTAACAGGTCGCGCACAGTCGGTAACCGAAGGGGTGCACGCGTCTTCAGGGTTTCCCCCTCCTCAGAGACGTAAACCTTAGGATCCTTCCATTCGGGGAGGTAGGTCCCAATTGGTTCCTCCAACTTGACCTTTCCATCGGCTACCAGCATCAAGACAGCGACAGTCGTGATCGGTTTGGTCATCGAGTAGATGCGAAACAACTGGTCCGCTGCGGCCGCCGTATCGGCTTCGCGGTCGGTCTTGCCTGCAATCATTTGCAACCAAGGGCGACCTTCGCATCGCACATCCAGAACGGCGCCTGGAGCGTGACCCCTGTCGATCATGGCCTGCACGACCTGGCGCGCGCGTTCACGAGCGGCCTCGTCCAGCCCACATGTCGCGGCGTGTAAGGTGGAGCAGAGACTCAGGAGAAGCCCCACTGCAATTTTCAGGAGAAGGTAGTAGCGAGGCATAAGGTCTATTCGGTAGTTCACAGTTGTGCGTCTTCGACTGGCTTCAGAAGTTGGTCGTCTTCAGCATGCCGCCGTCGATGCGCAGATTGACGCCCGTGATGTAACTAGCCACCGGGCTGAGCAAAAAGGCGACTGCGTTGGCAACCTCTTGCGGGGTGCCGAATCGGCCCAAGGGCGTCATAGCTTTCACGGCCTCAAACATTTTGGGGTTCTCGCGCTCGAAGACATCCCAGGCCCCACCCTTGAAGTAAATGGGTGACGGAGAAACGGTGTTGACGCGCAGGCCCTTGCGCCCATAGCGCTCTGAGAGATGCCCGGCGTAATTGACCAAGGCCGCCTTGAAGGCGCCATAGGCAACTTCTTCTGGCATCAACTGCTTCATGTTGGCCGCGATGGATGCCAGAAATACAAGGCTAGGCTGCTGGCCCTTCAACAGGAAAGGTACGGTCAGGTCGGTCAAGCGCACATGGTGCAACAAGTCCGCCTCAAAGGCCTGGCGCCAGCGCGCTTCGCCCTGTGGCGCCTCCGGCCGCGTGGATACATTGCTAACGACAAGATCCAGGCCACCAAATTGGGTGGCAACACGCGACACAAAACCTTCAAGGGCTGCGTTGTCACGCATATCAATTGATTCACCATACGCCTCTACGCCCAACGCCCGAAGCTCGGCCAAGGCGAGGTCCACACCTTCCTGTCCACGCGCGCAAATAGCAACGCGAGCGCCTTCGGCAGCGAGAGACTTTGCGATGGCCCGGCCAATACCTCGGCTGGCGCCAGTGACTAAGGCGCGACGGCCCGTGAGTTGCAAATCCATGGGAATATTCCAGTAAGAAAGGGGTTGGTTGGTTTGGTTCTGTAAACGGGCAAGTGTTAGCCCACGCTGAGGCCACCGTCCACCAGCAGCGAGGTGCCGTTGACGTACGATGCCGCGTCGCTCGCCAGAAAACGCACAGCATTTGCAATCTCTTCCGGGTTGGCATAACGCGCCATCGGATTGTTTTGGGTCATGTAGCGGTGTACGCGTTCCGGATCGTTCGGGCTCTGGGCCTGGATTAACTCTTCAATCATGGCCGTGTCCGTTGGCGAGGGGCACACCGCGTTCACGCGTATTCCTTTGCGTCCCAATTCAGAGCCTGCCACTTTGGTCATGCCCAGCACCGCGTGCTTGCTAGCTGTGTAGGCGACGGTGAACTGTCCGCCGCCTAAACCGGCGTTGGATGAAATGTTAATGATGCTACCGGTACGGCGTTCACTCATCCATTGACCACCATGCTTTAAACCCAAATACACACCGCGCAGATTGATCGCAATCACGCGGTCAAATTCTGCATCGTCATAGCGCGCAACCGGTGCGATGAGTCCGCTAATTCCTGCGTTGTTGACAAGAACGTCGAGGCGCCCGAAGCGCTCACGTACTTGCGCCATGACCCGCTCCCAATCCGATGCTTGCGACACGTCACCTTCTATAGCCAGCCATCCGTGGCCAGAAGTCTTCTGTGCTTCACTCCAGTCGCTGCCAGGCAAATCCCAGCCAGCGACACAGCAGCCCAGCTGTGCAAAGCTGCGCACTACCGCCAAACCTATGCCGCGAGCGGCACCGGTGACGAGCACCACCCTGTCCGTCCATTCATCGTCGACTGGGTTCATGTATTTCCTTGTATAGGTGTGGATTGAAGGGGGTCAGAAGTGTGGAAGCACTGGTTCATATCTTTCGCTCCTGGCCAGCCCAGAACTGGTTGCGTATCTGGCTGCGCAGAAGCTTTCCAGTAGCGGAGTAGGGCAACGCTGCAACAAACAAGATGTCGCGCGGACACTTGTAGCGCGCGAGGTTGGCGGACGCATGGGCGATGAGGGATTCAAGTACGGCAACGTCGTCGCCTTCCGCGGAAGTTGTGCGCACTACCAATGCCACAACACGCTCACCCCATTCGTCGTCGGGCGCGCCAGCACAAGCCGCATCGGCCACTGCAGGGTGGCGGCGCAGCACATCGTCGATTTCTACGGGGTAAATGTTGACGCCGCCCGAAATAATGACTTCGGCACTGCGTCCCGTCAAAAACAGCCAGCCCTCGTCATCTAAATACCCTTCGTCCCCCAGTAACAAGCCTCCGAGCTGGAAGGCTTGCGCGGTCTTTTCCTCGTCCTTGTGGTAGCAAAAGGTGTTGGCCTGTTGGGCGTTTAGCCATACCCGTCCAACCTGTCCGGGTGCGCAGGTTTTGCCGTCGGCGTCCACCACCCGGTGGCCGAATTCTGGAAGCAGGCGGCCCACC
>JANXVI010000340.1 GCA_025351745.1 Rhodoferax sp. | reverse complement strand
GTAAGACGAAACGTCTCCTCCGAACACCTGCGTCATGAGAACCACGGTGATACCCTCCTTGGGCTGCAACCAGGCGGTAGTAGAGGCGGCGCCACCCCAAAAAGCCAGGCCAACTGGCAGGCCGCTCGGCTCACTTTGCTCCACCAGGCCCAGACCCAGGCCAAACCCCATTCCCACCTTTGACCCCATTGCCGAAATCGCTTTTGCCTCAGGCGTAAGTGCGTTGCGTCGCATTTCGCGTGCAAGTTCTACCGGGAGCAGCTGTTGGTCTTGCCAACGACCGTCGTTCAGCAAAAAGGTTAGAAATCGCTGGTAATCAGCAGCGGTACTGACCAGGCCTGCACCGCCAAACTGGATCGGTCGCTCATTGCGAAAGGGGCTGGTGGCATCCACCCCATCCCGTCGAACCAAGACAGTGGGGGCCAGATCCTCTACTTTGCGTTGCGCGAAGGCGGGCTGCCCTGGGAACTGCGACTTGCCTGCATACGCGGGTGTGAAACGCCCTTGCAATGCGTCTGGCACGCGAAACATCGTGTCGTGCATGCCCAAAGGACCGAGTATGCGCTGTTGCATGAATTGATCGAGCCGCAGACCGCTGACCCGCTCCACCAAGGCTCCGGCAAGGTCGGTACTACTGCCATAGGTCCAGTTTGCACCTGGGTCATGCAGCAACGGCACCGAGGCCAACCTTCGGGAAAATTCCGCAACCGAATCTACCGGGGCGCTGCCATCGCCCGGCACAATTTTTTCCCCACCCCCGTTGTCAATGCCGAGCGCCACGTACTGCTTGATGACGGGATGTGGGTACGGCGAAAGATAGGCCACGCCGAGTTGGTGGCTCAGGAGGTGACGCACGGTCGGCAAGCGGATGGGGGCACGTGTATTAAGCCTGTCACCCTCTTCAGAGACGTAGACCTTCGGGTCCTTCCATTCGGGGAGGTAGGTTCCAATCGGCTCATCCAAGTTGACCTTGCCATCGGCTACCAGCATCAAGACAGCGACAGTCGTGATCGGCTTGGTCATCGAGTAGATGCGAAACAACTGTTCAGGTGCAGCCGCCATATCGGCTTCGCGGTCGGTTTTGCCCGCACTCATTTGCAACCAGGGTCGACCTTCGCACCGCACGTCCAACACGGCACCTGGAGCGTGACCCTTGTCGACCATGGCCTGCACGACCTGGCGCGCGCGTTCACGGGCGGCCTCGTCTAGCCCACATGTCGCGGCGTGTAAGGTGGCGCAGAGACTCAGGAGAAGCCCCACTGCAATTTTCGGGAGAAGGTAGTAGCGAGGCATAAGGTTTATTCGGTAGTTCACAGTTGTGCGTCTTCGATTGGCTTCAGAAATTGGTCGTCTTCAGCATACCGCCGTCGATGCGCAGATTCACGCCCGTGATGTAACTTGCCACCGGGCTGAGCAAAAAGGCGACGGCGTTGGAAACCTCTTCCGGGGTGCCGAAGCGTCCCAAAGGCGTCATAGCCTTTACGGCCTCAAACATTTTGGAGTTCTCGCGCTCGAAGACATCCCACGCCCCGCCCTTGAAGTAAATGGGTGAGGGCGACACGGTGTTGACGCGCAGGCCCTTGCGCCCATAGCGCTCTGAGAGGTGCCCGGCGTAATTGACTAAGGCCGCCTTGAAGGCGCCATAGGCAACCTCTTCTGGCATCAACTGCTTCATGTTGGCGGCGATGGATGCCAAAAACACCAGGCTAGGTTGCTGCCCCTTCAACAGCAAAGGTACGGTCAGGTCGGTCAGCCGCACGTGGTGTAACAGGTCGGCATCAAAGGCTTGGCGCCAGCGCGCTTCGCCTTGTTGCGCTTCGGGCCGGGTGGATACATTGCTAACGACAAGATCAAGGCCGCCAAATTGGGTGGCTACACGCGACACAAAGCCTTCAAGGGCTGCGTTGTCTCGCAGGTCAATTGCTTCGCCATAGGCTTCTGCGCCCACGGCGCGAAGCTCGGCCAAGGCGAGGTCCACGCCTTCCTGTCCACGCGCGCAAATGGCGACGCGAGCACCTTCGGCAGCAAGAGATTTTGCGATGGCCCGGCCAATGCCTCGGCTGGCGCCAGTAACTATGGCGCGACGGCCGGTGAGTTGCAGATCCATGGAAATGTTCCAGTAGGTGAGGGTTCGGTACGATTTGTGAGCTAGGGTTAGCCCACGCTGAGGCCACCGTCCACAAGCAGCGAGGTGCCGTTGACGTACGATGCCGCGTCGCTGGCCAGAAAGCGAACGGCGTTCGCAATTTCTTCCGGGTTGGCATAGCGCGCCATCGGATTGTTTTGCGTCATATAGCGGTGGATGCGTTCGGGGTCATTGGGGCTTTGAGCCTGGATCAACTCTTCAATCATGGCGGTGTCCGTCGGCGAAGGGCACACCGCATTCACGCGAATTCCTTTGCGTCCCAGTTCAGAGCCCGCCACCTTGGTCATGCCCAGCACCGCATGCTTGCTCGCGGTGTAGGCGACGGTGAACTGTCCGCCCCCTAGACCGGCGTTGGAGGAAATATTGATGATGCTGCCGCAGCGGCGTTCACTCATCCATTGACCGCCATGCTTCAAGCCCAAATACACCCCGCGCAGATTGATCGCGATCACGCGATCAAATTCTGCATCGTCGTACCGCGCAACCGGGGCGATGAGTCCGCCAATGCCCGCGTTGTTGACGAGGACGTCGAGGCGGCCGAAGCGTTCACGTACTTGTCCCATGGCCCGCTCCCAGTCTATGGCCTGCGATACGTCACCCTCTATGGCCAGCCAACGGGAGTTGGCAGACTTTTCCGCTTCGCTCCAGTCGCTACCAGGCAAGTCCCAGCCAGCGACGCAACAACCCAGCTGTGCGAAGCTGCGCACTACCGCCAAACCTATCCCGCGCGCAGCACCGGTGACGAGCACCACCCTGCCTGTCCATTCATCGTCGTCTGGGCTCATGTGTTTCCTTGTGTCTATTTGGATTGACCGTTGTCGGGATTGTGGAAATAGCGGTTCAAATCTTTCGCTCTTGGCCAGCCCAGAACTGATTGCGTATCTGGCTGCGCAGAAGCTTTCCGGTAGCGGTGTAGGGCAAGGCAGCGACGAACAAAATGTCGCGGGGGCATTTGTAGCGCGCCAAGTGGGTGGACGCATGCGCAATCAGCGATGCACGTACGGCATCGTCGTCGCCTTCCGCCGACGCCGCGCGCACCACCAATGCAACAACACGCTCACCCCATTGCTCGTCAGGCGCGCCTGCACAAGCTGCATCGGCTACTGCCGGATGACAACGCAGCACATCGTCGATTTCCAAGGGGTAGATGTTGACGCCGCCCGAAATAATGACTTCGGCACTGCGTCCCGTCAAAAACAGCCAGCCCTCGTCATCTAAATACCCTTCGTCCCCCAGTAACAAGCCTCCGAGCTGGAAGGCTTGCGCAGTCTTTTCCTCGTCCTTGTGGTAGCAAAAGGTGTTGGCCTGTTGGGCGTTTAGCCATACCCGTCCAACCTGTCCGGGTGCGCAGGTTTTGCCGTCGGCGTCCACCACCCGGTGGCCGAATTCTGGAAGCAGGCGGCCCACC
>JANXVI010000320.1 GCA_025351745.1 Rhodoferax sp. | reverse complement strand
TTCCTCACACGCCTCATCGGCTAGGTTGAACCAATGCTGCACGAAGTGCATGCGCAGCATGCGTTCCAGGCCTATGGGTGGGCGCCCCCCTTCGCCTCGCGCGTAGTGGGGTTTGATGACCTCACACAATTCAGACCATGGTGAGAGTCCGACGAATATCGTACTTGACAGTTGTGGCCGTCAGATATCGACGAGATGACGAAGCAGGCCGAATGCGACACGCCAAGTCTGACCATCGCAGTCGAGCGTGGCCGTGCGCTGGTTGATACGCACGATCATGCCAACCCGTTGTTGCAAATCTCGGTCCGTGAAGCTCACCCTGTTGCCAATGCGGAAGTCCTCACGCCTTGGAATTTCCGGCGGCGGGCTGGGCTTTGTTTGTTTATTTGATGATGCGGTGGCGCCGGTAGTTGCCATCGGTTCGCCGGATGGCGTCGACACGATGGCCTCATAGGGCACGGTGAAGTGACTCCGGCTGGACTCATCAAGTAATGTCGCGCGGCGATCCTTCATGGAGATGACCCGAGCAGGCAGCAACTTGCCCGTATTCCAATCAAAGAATTGCACCGGCTGACCCGTGTGCAATTGCGTTCGTGCCTGGACGATGCGCCGGGGGTCAGCCAACAATTGGTCAATGGCCCAGCTGAGTTGGTACAGCTCGGCGCTGGTGGCCATCGGTAAGTCTTCGATCAGTTTGATACGCATGGCAATATTGTGCCAAGCCGCCAGATTAGGCGGCCAGCGGCAATGGTGCCTGCCCAACAGCGCCACAGCCCAGGTGCGGGGCCACTACCCATGGCAGCAACTCTGCAACCCGGTTGATTGGATGGTCCGCAATGCGCTCCAGCACATGGCGCAGGTAGGCATAAGGATCTACGCCATTGAGCTTGCAAGTGCCAACCAGGCTGTAAATCACCGCGGCGCGGCAGCCACCGCTGTCAGAGCCGAAGTGCAAGTAGTTCTTGCGTCCCAGCACGACCCCGCGCAGGGCGCGCTCGGCCGTGTTGTTATCAATCTCGATGCGCCCGTCTTCCAAGTAGACATTGAGGGCGCGCCAATTACCAAGCGCATAGCCGATGGCCCCCGCCATGGGCGACTTGGCCGAGAGTTGCGACAAGCTCTCGTTCAGCCAAAGCCGCAGTTGCAACAGCAATGGCTTGGCATGTGTTTGTCGGTGTAGTCGACGCTGCTCGGCACTGTGTCCCCGAATCTCCTGTTCGATGGCATAAAGTGCACCAATTCGCGGCAAGGCCTGGTGAGCCAAGGTACCGCTGGCGTGCTCCTGGCGTTCATGGACCTCATAGAACTTTCGTCGGCAATGCGCCCAGCAAGCCGCCTCCACGATGAGACCATCAGCAAAGAGCCTGTCATACCCTGCATAGGCATCCGCCTGCAACACGCCAGCAAAGCCACTCAAGTGCCGCTTTGGGTTCTCCCCCTTGCGGTTCTCGGAATACTGGTACCACACTGCCGGTGGTGATGGGTCCGACCACGCTCGGTCATCGCGGGCATAGACCCACAGCCGTGCCGTTTTGGTCTTGCCCCGTGCGGGACTGAGCACCGGCACCGGAGTGTCGTCCGTGTGGACTGTGTAGGCGCTCAGAACGTACTTGTGCAAGCTCTGCACCAGAGGCTCCAGCAGGCTGGCACAGCCTGCCACCCAGTCGCACTGGGTCGAGCGTTCAACGTGCACGCCGGCACGAGCGTAGATCTGGCTTTGCCGGTACAGCGGAAGGTGGTCGCAGTATTTGCTCACCAGGATTTGGGCCAGCAGGCCTGCACCGGCCAGGCAACGGCTTATCGGGCGGCTGGGTGCTGGCTCTTGCGTGATCGTGTGGCACTGGCTGCACGCAAACTTGGGGCGGATGTGGCGAATAACCTTGAAGCTACCAGGCTCGTAGTCCAGCACCTCGGACACGTCCTGACCAATCTGCTGCAAACCGGTACCGCATGCCCCGCACTTGCAATCTGGCGCACAACCACGGTGCACCACGTCCTCGCGGGGCAGGTGTGCTGGCAAGCCTTGCTGGGGTTGTGCTGACTTTTTGCTGCGCTTCTTGCGTTCTGTGTCCAGGTCAGCAACATTGACGCTGCAGCCATCCACTGCGGGGGCAACCACCGGCAGCAGCGGTGCCAGTGCAGCACTCAGCAGTTCCAACTGCACTTGAGCCGCTTCCATCTTCTCGCTGGAGCGGCCGTAGCGCATGCGCTTCAAGTGCGTGAGTTCGATCTTGAGCTTCTCTATGGTCAGGCGCAGCGCCTTGATCGTGAGGTCGCGCTGCACCATATCCTGTGTCAAGGTGTCTATGGTTTGCAGCAGCACATCGGAACCCATGGGGTATGACTTTGCCAGTCAAATCGCCCACGCAACAGAGGAGTTTCACTGTCAACCGGCACACGCATTTATGCAGTGCAGGACGCCTACATTGCAAGCGTCGGCTGCGTTGTGCGAACCGGCATTCGCCAGTCAATTCCTTCGAGCAGCATGGACAGTTGCGCTGGCGTCAGAACCACTGAACCGCTCAAGGCCTGGGGCCATACGAATCGGCCTTTCTCCAGCCGTTTGGCA
>JANXVI010000315.1 GCA_025351745.1 Rhodoferax sp. | reverse complement strand
TGCCTGTTCGACCGAAACGTTGCCGAAGGTCGTCGTGATGCCGACCAGTTCGATGCCCGGGTGGGCCATCGCGAAATACAGGGCCATGGCATCGTCCACGCCGGGATCGGTGTCATAGATGACTTTACGCAGAGCTGGTGTTTTCATTTTTTTGGTTGGAAGATCAAGGGTAGTTTCCCGTTGGCAGGCCGCAATACGCGGCTAGAGCGTTGACTGCTTCGGGTGTTTCAAGGGATTGCTGGGCCAGGAAGGCGGCAATCTCAGCTTTCTGTGGAATGCTGGATTGTGCCCCCGGCCGCGTGCACGCCAGGGCACCCGCGGCGCAGGCCAGCGCCAAAGCCTGACGCATCTCCACGCCTTGGCTGAGGGCTGCTACCAGAGCACCACAGAAGGTGTCGCCTGCGGCCGTCGTATCGACTGGCGTAACCGGGAACGAAGTCTGAAACATTAATTGCCCGTTGACGCGTGCACAACATCCTCGGTGACCGAGGGTTACAACAATGCAGCTCACATTGGCGAGTTCGTATCGTTCCAGACACTCCACCACGGTGCCGTCGTGTCCGCCCGTGACCGTCACCAGTTCGCCCTCGTTGACCACCAGCACATCTACCGAAGACAACAAGTCGTATGGCAAGGCTTGCGCCGGGGCAGCGTTCAAAACCACCCCAACTCCCTGGTGGCGAGCCGACTGTGCATAGGCGGCGACCGTGCTCAGCGGAATTTCCAACTGCATCAACAGGTGGCTCACATCGTGCAACTTGGGAAGGTGTTGCTCCAGCAGCAAGAGGTTGGCCCCGGGGGCCACCGTGATGGCGTTCTCGGCATCTTCCGAGACGCAGATAAACGCGGTGCCCGTCGGTTGGTCGGTGATGCGAACGATCTCCAAAGCAACGGACGCGTCTTTGAGCGATTCTTCAATTGGGGTGGCAAAACTGTCAGTCCCCATCGCTGTGAGAAGCGTTGTGGGTGCACCACCCGAGCGCGCGCAGGCTACGGCCTGGTTGGCACCTTTGCCGCCAGGGAATGTTTTGAAATCGCGACCCAATACAGTCTCGCCCGGCGCGGGAATGTGGTGGGCCCGGACCACAAAGTCCAGATTGGAGGAACCAGCTACCAGTATCATGAAGTCTCGAGCGATTGCAATGGGGAATCCATTGTGTAGTGGAAAATACAGAGGTTCTATTTTTTGCGCTAGGGAAACACCCTGATTGCAAGAGGCGCGCTAGGACTATAACCTTACACAGTTTTTCCTGATCATTTAGTCAACAAAGGGTTCGATATGAGTATTCAAAATGTGGCGCGCATGGGGTTGTTGGGCCTTGCGCTGGCCGCCAGTTTCCAGGCTTTTGCCGAGCCAGCCATCGTGTTCGACATGGGCGGAAAGTTCGACAAATCATTCAATGAAGCGGCCTACCGTGGCATGGAGCAATGGAAGAAGGAATCCGGCAAGCCCTATCTCGAATTTGAAATCGCCAATGAGTCGCAGCGCGAGCAGGCCATTCGTCGCATGGCCGAACGTGGCGCCAGTCCCATCATCGGCATTGGTTTCGGCCAGGCTTCCAGCATCGAAAAAATCGCCAAAGAATTCCCCAAGCTGCAGTTCGCCATCATCGACATGGTGGTGAACCAGCCCAATGTGCAGTCGGTGGTGTTCAAGGAACACGAAGGCAGCTTCCTGGTGGGCGCGATGGCTGCCATGGCCAGCAAGGCCGGCAAGGTGGGCTTTGTAGGTGGGATGGATATTCCGTTGATCCGCAAGTTCCAATGCGGCTACGAGCAGGGCGCCAAATACGCCAACCCCAAGGCTGAGGTGTTTGCCAACATGACCGGTACCACCGGCGCAGCCTGGAGCGACCCCGCGCGCGGCGGTGAGTTGGCCAAGGCCCAGTTTGCAAAGGGCGCTGATGTCGTGTTCGCTGCTGCAGGCGGAACCGGTATGGGTGTCTACCAAGCCGCCAAGGACAGCGGCAAGCTGGCCATCGGTGTGGACAGCAACCAGAACCATTTGCAGCCCGGCACGATGTTGACCTCTATGATTAAAAAGGTCGATGTGGCCGTTTACAACGTGGCCAAGGGTCACAAGCCCGGCGTGTCGGCTTTGGGCCTGAAAGAAGGCGGCGTGGACTACGCGATGGATGAGAACAACGCCAAGCTGGTGAGTGCCGATATGAAGAAGAAGGTGGAGGCCATCAAGGCTGACATCATCAGCGGCAAAATCAAGGCGGCGGACTACATGGCCGACAACGCCTGCAAATACTGATGTCGGGGCCTGCCGCGCATGCGGCCATTGCGGTGCGCATGACCGGCATCCACAAGCGTTTTGGCGCTGTTGCCGCCAATGCGGATGTCAACCTGAGTGTTCCTTCGGGCACTGTCCATGGCATCGTGGGTGAAAATGGTGCCGGCAAGAGCACGCTGATGTCGGTTCTGTATGGTTTCTACCAAGCCGACAGTGGTTCCATCGAGGTGTTTGGAACGCCGGCCTTGATTCGCAATGCAGATGACGCCATTGCCCACGGCATCGGCATGGTGCACCAGCATTTCATGTTGGTCGACACGCTGAGTGCGCTCGAAAACGTCATGCTCGGTGCCGAGCCGCATTGGCTGCTGAAACGTGCCGATGCGCAGGTTCGCAGCCGACTGAGCGCGCTGATGCAAACCACGGGACTGCATGTCTCGCTGGATACCCTGGTTGCCGACCTGCCCGTGGGAGACCGCCAGCGGCTGGAAATCCTGAAAGCCTTGTACCGCGGTGCGAAGATCCTGATTCTGGACGAACCAACCGCTGTATTGACACCGCAAGAGACCGAACAACTGTTCGATGTCTTGCGCGTGCTGCGCAGCCAGGGCACCACGGTGCTGTTAATTACGCACAAGCTCAAAGAAGTCATGCGGCTGTGCGATCGGGTTACCGTGATGCGCGCAGGTCGTGTGGTGCACGAACTGCCCATTGCCGAGGCATCGTGCGAAGGCCTGGCCGAAGCCATGGTCGGGCGCAAGGTGCAAACGGGTCGCATAGACGAAGAAGCCAAACCAGTCGGCGAAGTCTTGTTGCAAGCCACCCATATTGTTGTGCGCGATGCGCTCAATGTGTTGCGTCTGCGTGGGCTGAATCTCTCGTTGCGCGGCGGCGAAATCGTTGGTGTAGCAGGGGTCTCGGGCAATGGCCAAAGCGAGTTGCTGGATGTGCTATCGGGCTTGTTGCAGCCCACAGAGGGGACGCTGCAGTTCGGTGGCAAGCGGTTTGAAGCCGGCGCATGGATCGAGCCCCATACCGCCCGCAACTTAGGTCTGGCACATGTGCCGGAAGACCGGCATGCACGGGCCATGGTCATGGATTTTGTGGCCTGGGAATCGGCCGTATTGGGCTATGAAGGCTTGCCAGAATATTGCGCCCGCGGGTGGATGAACCACACCGCCATGCGCCAGGCCACGGCCGACATGATGGAGCGCTTTGATGTACGCCCGCGCGCCCCAGAGTTGCGTAGCCGCAGCTTCTCGGGTGGCAATCAGCAAAAACTGGTGCTGGCCCGCGAATTGGGGCAGTTGCCCAAGGTCTTGCTGGTGGGGCAACCGACACGCGGTGTGGACATAGGCGCCATTGAATTTATATACGGCCAGTTGCGTGCCATGCGTGACGCGGGCTGCGCGGTGTTGGTGGTGTCCAGCGAACTGGACGAAATATTGGCACTTGCCAATCGGGTTATCGTAATGAATCAAGGGCGCGTGACCGGTGAACTAGCGATAGAAAACTGCACCGAGGCCAGTCTGGGCCTGCTGATGGTGGGAGATGCGGTGGGAGAGGCCGCATGAGCCGCAGCACCATCGCATTGCCGCGCTGGGCCGATCTGGTGCTGCTTCCAGCCGTCTGCCTGGCCGTGGCCCTGCTGGCGGCGGGCGGCGTGGTGGCCCTGGTCGGGCAAAGCCCTGCTGAGGTGATCGCCGTGCTGGTGCACGGTGCGTTTGGTACTGCGCGCGGCATCAGTTATACGCTCTATTACGCGACCACCTTTGTGTTCACCGGGCTCGCCGTTGCGGTGGCTTTTCATGGTGGCTTGTTCAACATTGGTGGCGAAGGGCAGGCCATCCTGGGCGGCCTGGGAACGGGGCTGATCGCATTGTGGTTGTCGCCGGTGTTGCCCGCATGGATCATGCTGCCACTGATGTTGTTGGCAGGCGCGTTGTTTGGCATGGCTTGGGCAGCGGTGCCTGCCTATTTGCAAGCGTATCGTGGCAGCCATGTGGTGATCACCACCATCATGTTCAATTTCATTGCGAGTAGTTTGCTGGTCTATCTGCTGGTGAATCACCTGCGCCCCGCAGGCTCGATGTCGGTGGAAAGCGCCCCTTTCGCTGATTCCGCGAAGCTGCCCGCCGTGCATGAGGCGTTGGCTTGGATGGGCGTGGAGTGGCCCAGTTCGCCGCTGAATCTCAGCGTGCTGTTGGCACTGGTGGCGGCGGTTGGTGTATACCTTTTCTTGTGGCGCACCCGTGCGGGCTACCACCTGCGTGCGGTTGGGTCCAGCGCCAGCGCGGCCGAATATGCGGGCATTCGCCCCAATCGCCAGGTCATGATTGCGATGGCCGTGTCGGGTGCCCTCGCCGGTCTGGTGGGCATGAACGAGATTGCCGGTGTGAATGGCAAACTGCTGCTGGAATTTGTAAGCGGTGCCGGATTTACCGGCATTGCAGTGTCGTTGATGGGGCGCAACCACCCGGTTGGCATTGTGCTGGCCAGCATCTTGTTTGGCGCTCTATTTCAGGGCGGCGCCGAAGTGGCGTTTGAAGTGCGTGGCTTTAGCCGCGATATGGTGGTCATGTTGCAGGGTTTCATTGTGCTGTTCTCGGGTGCCATGGTCTATGTCATAGCACCGGTCCTCGCCCGCGTGCTGGCCCTGTGCATGCGGCTCTGGCCCAAGTCTGAAACGTCGGGTTCGGGAGCTGCCCATGGATGAGGCCCTATTAGGAACCATGTTGGCGTCCACGTTGCGCCTGGCCACTCCTTTGATTTTTTGCGCGCTGGCGGGGTTGTTTTCGGAGCGCTCGGGCGTCGTCGATATTGGCCTGGAAGGCAAGATGCTGTTTGCAGCCTTTGCCGCAGGGGCCGTCGGTGCCGTGTCGGGGTCGACCACACTGGCGATATTGGCCGCCATGGGTATTGCTGTTGCACTCTCATGGATGCATGGCCTTGCCTGTGTCAGCCACGGGGGCGACCAGGTGGTGTCGGGTGTCGCCATCAACATCATTGCATCAGGGCTTACCGTTGTATTGGGCATAGCGTGGTTTGCCCAGGGGGGGCAGACGCCACCGGTCAGTACCGCCGTGCGCATCCAACCATTGTTTCCACAAGCCGCGGCTCGCATGGCCGATATACCCTGGTTGGGTAGCTTGCTGGGCGAAGGCTTGTTGAGTCACAACGCAATGGTCTACCTGGCGTTGGCGTTGGTACCAGCATCGTGGTGGCTGCTGTTTCGTACGCGCTTTGGCCTGCGCCTGCGGGCTGTGGGTGAGAATCCGCAAATGGTAGACGCAGCAGGCGTGTCGGTCGCCGGCTTGCGCTACACGGCGCTCACATTGAATGGCGTGTTGTGCGGTTTGGCGGGCAGCTATCTGGTCCTGGCCCAGAGCGCCAATTTCTCAACCAATATGACTGCGGGGCGCGGCTTCATGGCTTTGGCCGCGTTGATTTTTGGGCGCTGGTACCCGGTCGGCGCTCTTTGGGCGTGTCTGCTGTTTGGCTTTCTGGACGCAGCCGCCATTCGCATGCAGGGCGTAGCCTTTCCCCTTATTGGAGAAGTCCCGGTGCAGGCCATTCAGGCACTGCCCTACTTGTTGACGGTCGTGCTGCTGGCTGGCTTTATCGGCAAGGCTGTAGCGCCAAAGGCTTTGGGGCGGCCCTATAGTAAGGACCGCTAGTCAGCAAACCGATGGCAAACACTGATAGAGTCTCAGGCTAGAGCTACACTAAATCCGGCCTTTCAGTTTTACCACCGCATCACCACCAATATGTCATCCAGCATTTGGGTCAAAGTCGTCGGTTTCAGTGCGATTGAGCGGCATTCACTCAACACGCTGTTCAGGCTATCCGTGCGTCAGACACCGGCCTACTGCTTGTGGACTCCAGACGCCCCCGCACCCCCACACGTCGCGCTGATTGATACGGATTGCCATGAGGCAGAGGTCGAGTTGGCATCGCCCACTTTCAATCCAAACCTGAAGACCATTTGTGTGGGCACCAAGGTATACAGCCAGGCTTGGCAGAGTTTCCAACGACCGGTAGACTGGAATGCCTTGGTTCAAGTGCTGGACGGGCTCTTTGCGTCACATACGTATGTGGATGTGGTGACCGGCTTTGATGTGCTGGATGAGGAAGCCGTGCCACCGGGGGTGCGCGTGTCGCTGTTGGTCGGTATGACGGGTGAAGACTGCATGTACCTGCGGGCCCGGCTCGCGCTGGCGGGCCTGACCGATGTTGACGCCGTGGATACCGCTGAACAGGCCAACCGTAGCATGGCACACCGCCCGTACGACGTGGTCATTGTCAATCTGGAACTGGCGGATGCCGACCCGTGGACGCTGCTGTTGAGTTTTAAATCAATGCCAGCGCCGCCGCGAGCCGTCATCGTAACCACACCGAACCCCACATGGTCGGCGATGGAGCGGGCCGAGCAAGCTGGTTGCGTGGGTCTGCTGGAGATGCCATTCAACCCGCCGCAGATAATGGGTTTGCTGCAAAAAGTCTAGACCGCCGGTGGTTGCGAAGTCCGACGCCTCACACGGTTCACATCCAGACTGCGTGACAGGCTGTACTCCATCGGCAACGGCTCCCCCAGCAGACGTGCGGCTAGCAACTCCGCGCACACGGCCGCAAAGCTCAGCCCCCTCGATCCCATGCCCAGGCACAGCCACAGGCCCGTGCTCGACCCGGTATCGACAGGCCCCACCAAAGGCAGTCGGTCGTGTGTGACGCAGCGCGTGGACGACCATTGCCCACCTTGTCCCTGGTTCAACAGGTGTGTCCAATCAACGCCATCCCTTGGCAACAGTTGCGTGAGGCGTTCCATATTGACCGCGTGTTGCGCCCGCTTGTCCGCTGCTAGCATGGCATCGGTTTCAAAGGTGGAGCCTGCAAACCATTGGTCACCATCGGCTCCGGGCACATGGGGAATGAAGCAACCATTGCCGTTGACCGGTATGGCTGGCAAGCCCGCAGCAGTGGGCCCATGGCTGCCAAAGCTCAACGTTCCGTGCACGGCTTGCAATGCTGCCAATGTACGCTGCATATCTGGGCGCAGTTGCGCAGGTGCGGGCAGCTTGCTCAGCAGCGCCGCACCGTCTATGGCGTTGGCCAACACCACCACTTCAAATTCACCCAGACCCTTGGCTTGGTCGTCATACAGATGCCAAAGCCCGTTGGCATGGCCGATTTCGACGACCGGGCAGCTTCCGACAAAGCGGACACCCGTGTGTGCCAACCAGGCGCGGACCAGAGTGACGGGTTTGATCCAGCAGGCCGCCGCATGCCATAAGGTGCTTCCATCTGGCCGGTGCTCGAGCACGCCACTAGGATTCCAATCCAGGCCTCGAACCAATAGGCGGTCGGCGTGTTGCCCCAGCAAGCGGCACCCACTTCGGGACAGGCGCGCGCGGGGGTTGTCGTCAGCCGACACATGGGGCACAGCCAACCCAACCGGGAGGCCAGATGCCCCGCCTGCGGGCAAGGGTGCTCTGTCAAAAACTGTGATGTCCCATCCCCGCAACGCCAGCGCGTGTGCCACACTGGCGCCTGCAATACCCGCGCCAATGACTGCGCAGCGTGCCGGGTGGGGCACTACATGCTGTGTGGTCATGCGGCTGGTCGGAATATCCCAGCGTGGATTGAAGGTGCCGGTTACACAGGCTGGGTCAACCGTATCGACATCGTCCAGTTGAAAACCCGCCGCCCGCAGCGAACCCATCCACTGCCCATCTGGATGCGGGCCGTCAACCGTCTGGGACACATCCATCTGCACCCACACACGGGTACCTCGCTTGCAGCGCCGCGCCAGCCGTTGCGCCGCCCACTGGTCGACGGGTGCTGTTGTGAACACGGTGTCAGCGTGGAATACGTGTTCACCCAGTAGTGACTGAACATCCCCCACACAAAGAGTCAAAGAAACCCTGTCGTCGTTCAGGAGGATGCGGTGGAATCCCGCGCCCAGCCCTTTGCATTGCCCGACCAACGATTGCCAGCCTTGCGGCAAATCGTCGCTTGCCTGGATGCCTGTGGACAGCGCGAAGGCGGGCGACACAGGCGCAATGCCGACGTAGTGCAACATGCGCGATCGTTGCGGGTCCCGCTGCCACGCAAGCCAAGTACGTTGAAAATGGTGGCCGTGCTGAAAATCAGTGTCCAACACCGTCCAGGTGGCCTGGTGGGCCCACGCGCCTGGCATGCCACACGCAAACGCGTTCAGGCCGATGGGGGCACGTAGCCTTGAGCTGCGTCCGCACCATCACCAAAGAAGTGGTTTTCCATCTGGCGTGCCAGATATTGGCGAGCGCGGGCATCGGCCAGGTTCAATCGGTTTTCATTGACCAGCATGGTCTGGTGTTTGAGCCAAGCGGCCCAAGCCTCCTTGCTGACGCTTTCCCATATGCGTTTGCCCAGCTCGCCAGGGTAGGGCGGGAAGTCCATCCCTTCAGCTTCTTTGCCCAGCTTGATACAGTTGACGGTGCGTGCCATGGAGAAACCTCTGCTTGAAAAAAATCAGGCCCAAAACGGAGCCCTTGGGCTGAATCTTATTCGGTTTGCTAAGCCTGGGCGGCACGGCGCCGCGATGGGCGGGGAACTTCGCGGGCAAAATGCATATCAACCAACGCAAAGCGCCCACCGAAAGGGCGCATATTTTTGACAGGACTTTGATTTTGAACTTCGTTTTGGCACCCTTTGACACCGCGCCTCGGCGCGTCCTGGCAACCATATGCCTGGCCTGCTTGGGCTTGTTGGCTTTTGGCATGTATTTGCAACACGTGGTTGGCTTGGAGCCATGCCCCATGTGCGTGGTGCAGCGGTATGCTCTCGTTTTGGTAGCGCTATGTGCAGGTATTACGGGGGCTAGCGGCCGAAAAGGCGTACAGGTATTTGGTAGCGCCTTGTTGGTCGTGCTGGCCGTGGCGGGCGCTTACGTGGCGGCACGCCAGAGCTGGCTGCAGTGGTATCCGCCCGAAGTCGTGTCTTGCGGGCGCGACATCTACGGCATGATCGAGACGTTCCCGTTGCAACGCGCCATTCCGATGATCTTCAAGGGCGGTGGTGATTGCACCAAGGTGGACTGGACCTTCCTCGGCGGCTCCATCGCCAATTGGTCTTTCCTGTGCTTTAGCGGCATCGCCCTGTTGGGGGCGATGCTGGTCTGGCGTCGCAGCGTGGCGAAGTAGCCCCCACGGTTGCTCACTGCCTGTAGCTCCCTGCCCCCCGAGGGGGACGCGTTTGGCAAAACCCCAAGTCCACAGCTTGGGGCGGCCCGGCGGTGAGACCTGGCCTGCTTCACCTAGGCCAGCTTCTTCACCAGAACCTGGCTCTTGCGGTCCCAGTTGTACTTGCGTTTGCGCGCCTCGGGCAGCCAGTCCGGGTCCACCAGCACAAAGCCGCGTTTGATGAACCAGTGCATGGTGCGCGTGGTCAGCACAAAGATGCTGTCCAGGCCAGCGGCCTTGGCGCGTTGCTCCACGCGTTTCAACACGCGCTCGCCATCGCCCTGGCCCTGCACATCGGGTGAGACGGTCAGCGCTGCCATTTCGGCGGTGCGCGCTTCGGGGTAGGAGTAGAGCGCTGCGCAGGCGAAGATCACGCCGTCGTGTTCGATGATGGTGTAGTTGCCGACGTCACGTTCGATCTCGGTGCGGCTACGCTTGACCAGTGTGCCGTCTTTCTCAAACGGTTCGATCAGTTGCAGGATGCCACCCACATCGTCCACCGTGGCTTCGCGCAGGCTCTCCAGTTTTTCGTCCACCACCATGGTGCCAATGCCGTCGTGCACGTACACCTCCAGCAGAATGGAGCCGTCCACCGCAAACGGGATGATGTGGCTACGTTCCACGCCGTTCTTGCAAGCCTTGACGCAGTGTTGCAAATAGAACGCCGTGTCTGTGGGCTGGTTGGCTGCTGGCAATTGCGCCAGTAGAAGTTCGGCCGCCGCCAGCGGCAATTCGGTATCAATCGGGTTGTCGTCGGACGCAGCCTCCATCGGGCGCATGCGCACTCCGGGCACCTCGGTCACAAAGATCAGTTTGTCGGCCTGCAAAGCCGTCGCTACCGAGGTTGCCACCTCTTCCATGGCCAGGTTAAAAGCTTCGCCGGTGGGCGAGAAGCCGAACGGCGACAGCAATACCATAGCGCCCATGTCCAGCGTGCGGGCGATGCCGGCAATGTCCACCTTGCGCACCAGACCCGAATGTTGAAAATCAATGCCGTCCACAATGCCCACCGGCCGTGCGGTAATGAAGTTGCCCGAGATAACCCGCACCGTAGAGTCAGCCATCGGTGTATTGGGCAAACCCTGGCTGAAGGCGGCCTCGATCTCGTAGCGCAACTGGCCCGCAGCCTCCTGCGCGCAGTCTAGCGCCACCTCGTCGGTGATGCGCATACCGTGCGAGTACTTGGCGGCATGACCCTTGGCCTTGAGTTGCTCGTTCACCTGGGGCCGGAAGCCGTGTACCAGCACGATCTTGACCCCCATGCTCTGAATCATGGCCAGGTCTTGCGCCAGATGCGGCAGTTTGCCCGCGGCAATAGCCTCCCCGGCGATACCGACCACAAACGTCTGGTTGCGGAATTTGTGGATGTAAGGCGCCACCGAGCGAAACCAGGGTACGAAGGTGAAATTGAAAACTGTGGTCATGGCACTCAGGTTCAGGCAGCGGAGGAATGTGACAGTGGGACTGGGATAATCTCCGATTCTCTACGAAGTTTGTACCTTGACCACCAGCTCCCTGCTCATCGAATTCCCCGAATCGCTCCCGGTCTCCGGCAAACGCGAAGAAATCATGTCCGCTCTTGCGGCCCACCAGGTCATCATCGTCTGCGGCGAGACCGGTTCGGGCAAGACCACGCAATTGCCCAAGATCGCTTTGGCTATGGGTCGTGGCAAGCTCAACTACCCGGCAGGCCAGCGCGCCAAGCTGATAGGCCACACCCAGCCCCGCCGCATTGCTGCCAGCAGCGTGGCCAAGCGCATTGCAGAAGAATTGAGGACCCCCTTAGGCGAGGTGGTTGGTTTCAAGGTGCGGTTCCAAGACCGCCTGTCCAAGGATGCGTCGGTAAAGCTGATGACAGACGGCATCTTGTTGGCAGAGACACAAACCGACCCGTTACTTAACGCCTATGACACGATCATCATCGACGAGGCGCACGAGCGATCACTGAATATTGACTTCTTGCTGGGCTACCTGCGCCAGATTTTGCCGCGCAGGCCAGACCTGAAGATCATCGTCACGTCCGCCACGATTGATGCTCAGCGCTTTGCTGACCATTTCGCAAGCCGGCAACGCCTGGCGCCGGGCCGCCCCAAGCCAGGAGACGCCCCCTCGGGGGGCGGCGACCAGCAAAGCGGCGGAGCGTGGGGGCCTTTAGTTCCAGCACCCGTCATCATGGTCTCGGGCCGCATGTTCCCGGTGGAGCACCGCTACCGGCCGTTTGAAGAGTCGCGTGAATACGATTTGAATAACGCGATTGCCGATGGTGTTGACGAACTCTGGCGCGATGTGCACAACCAGGGCGATATCCTGGTCTTCCTACCCGGCGAGCGCGAGATTCGTGAGGCTGCAGACCACCTGCGCAAACACCTGAGCCACCAACCCGTGATGCGTAACGCCGAGGTGTTGCCACTATTCGCCCGCCTAAGCCCCGCCGAGCAAGATCGCATTTTTGACGGCCACACCGGACGACGCGTGGTGCTGGCCACCAACGTCGCTGAAACTTCGTTGACCGTGCCCGGCATTCGCTACGTCATCGACGCCGGAACTGCACGCGTCAAGCGCTACAGCTTTCGCAGCAAAGTAGAGCAGTTGCTGGTCGAGCCTATCAGCCAGTCATCGGCCAATCAACGCTCGGGCCGCTGCGGGCGCGTCGCCAACGGTATCTGCATCCGTCTGTACGACGAAAAAGACTTCAACGGACGCGAGCGCTTTACCGATCCAGAAATCTTGCGATCCTCCTTGGCCGGCGTCATCCTGCGCATGAAGTCGCTGCACCTGGGCATCGTCGAAGACTTCCCCTTTTTGGAGCGCCCCAACGGACGCGCCATTGCCGACGGCTACCAGTTGCTGAACGAACTGGGCGCCGTGGATGACGACAATGATCTGACGACGCTGGGCAGCGAACTATCCAAGCTGCCGTTGGACCCACGTGTCGGCCGGATGCTGCTGGAGGCACGATCACGCGAGGCCTTGGATGAGGCATTGGTGATAGCGTCCGCCCTGAGCGTGCAGGATGTCCGCGACCGCCCCATGGAAGCGCAACAACAAGCCGACACCGCACACAAGAAATTCGACGACGAAAAAAGCGAATTCGTCGGTTACCTGAAGCTCTGGAAATGGATCCACGACGCAAGAGGCGGTGCGTCTGCCACGGAACCGGGAGTTGGGGCGGTCGGGCGTTCTGCGCAGGTAAAGGAGGAGCCCGCAAAGCGGGCGGGCGACACGGAGCAGAACGCCCGGCCGTCCCAACGCCCAGCGCAATCCAGTGCATCAGTGCGCACCGCTGGACAAGTCCACACAGCCACACACAAACTAACCAACCGCCAATACGAACAGCTACTCCGCCAAAACTTCGTCAACATCCGCCGTGTCCGCGAGTGGAAAGACATCTACAGCCAGCTCCACACCGTAGTGGCAGAACACAAGTGGCGCCTCAACACCACCCCAGCCAGCTACGAGCAGTTGCACCTGTCCATGCTGGCAGGCCTGCTGGGCAATATTGGCTGCAAGCTTGAAACCGAAGGCGACAGCAAGCCCGGCGCGGGTGGTGAATACCTCGGCGCACGGGGCATCAAGTTCTACGCCCACCCCGGCGCGCACCTGACCAAAAAGCCGGGCCGCTGGATCATCGCCTCCGAACTGGTAGAGACCACCCGCCTGTTTGGCCGTGGCATTGCCAACATCGAACCCCAATGGCTGGAACAGGTCGGCGGGCATCTGCTGAAGAAGCAATTGCTGGACCCGCACTGGGAGAAGAAGGCGGCCGAGGTCGTCGCGCTGGAGCGTGCCACGTTGTACGGCATCGTCGTCTACAACGGGCGGCGCACCAATTACAGCCGTGTCGATATGGCCGGTGCCCGTGAAATCTTTATCCGCCAGGCCCTGGTCGGTGGCGAGTGGGAAACGCCGCTGCCCTTCCTGGCCGCTAACCAAAAACTGGTGCGCCAGGTCGAAGAACTGGAGCACAAAGCCCGCCGCCAGGACGTGCTGGTGGACGACGAGCTGATCTACGCCTACTACGACCAGCAGCTGCCCGCCGATGTCTGCAGCGGCCACAGCTTTGAGCGCTGGTACCGCGAGGAATCACGCAAGCCGCAGTACGGTGAAGGAGGTGGGGTGGGGGTGCGTTTTGCGCAGGTAAAGGAGGAGCCCGCAGGCGAAAACCGGAGGGCGGGGGACACGGAGCAAAACGTGCCCCCACCCCACCGGGGACAGAGCACGCTATTGCGCCTAACCCGCGAAGAACTGATGCGCCACGAGGCCGCTGGCATCACCACCGCTTCCTTCCCCAAAACTGTTCGCCTGGGCGGCGTGGACTGTGCCGCCACCTACCTGCACGAACCCGGCGACCCACGCGACGGCCTGACCGTGACCGTGCCGCTGTTTGTGCTGAACCAGGTCAACGACCAGCGCTGCGAATGGCTGGTGCCCGGCATGCTCAAGGACAAGGTGCAGGCCCTGCTCAAGACCCTGCACCAGCGCCCCCGCTCGCGCTTGGTTCCGCTGCCCGACACCGCCACCAAGTTCGCCGAAGTCTTGAATGCACCCGAGCGCTTTGGAGCAGGCACCCTGATCGACGCGGTGCTAAAGCTAGTGCGCGAGGCCACGTCGGTGGAGGTGGCCCGGGCCGACATCAAGGCCGACATGTTGACGCCGCACTTCTTCATGAACTTCCGCGTCGTGGACGAGCATGGCCGCCAGATGGGGCATGGTCGCAACCTGGGTGCCCTCAAAGCCGAACTGGGCGCACAGGCGCGCGGGGCGTTCCAGGCGCTGGCAGGGCTCAAGCTGGCGGAGGTGGGCGCGGGCGGTGGCGTGGCACAGGCGCCAGATACCGCGCAGGCCACATATGCAACTTCTGGCCAATCGCTTAAGAAAAATGAGCCTCCAGCCCTCGCGAAACCTGATGGTAGCGCTATTAAATCAGGAGCAAGCCAAGCGAGGCCCGCGCCCGACAAACCCAGTTCACCCGCAGTTACCGAGCAGCGCCACACCGCCTGGACCTTTGGCGAACTGCCCGAGCTGCTGGAGATCCGCAAAGGCGGACAAACCATCATCGGCTTTCCGGCCCTGATCGACGGAGGCGATGCGGTCACGATCGAGGTGTTCGACGAACCCGAGGTTTCCGCCGTCAAGCACCGCGCGGGCCTGCGCCGCCTGTTTGCACTGCAGATCAAGGACGCACTGAAGTACCTTGAGAAAAACATCCCCGACCTGCAGAAGATGGCCGTGGCCTTCATGAACGTGGGCAAGGCCGAAAATGGCACCGGTGGCGGTACGGTCGAAGAGCTGCGCGAGCAAATCATCGCTGTGGCGCTGGACCGGGCCTTTTTGCTGGACCCGCTACCTACCGACGAGTTCGCCTTCAAGCGCCGTGTGGAGGAGGGCCGTGGCCGCCTGACGCTGATCGCCAACGAGGTAGCTCGGCTGGCTGGCACCATCCTCCTGGAGCACGCTGCTGCCGCCCGCAAGATCAAGGACACCAAAAATGCACCCGAAGCAGTAGCCGACTGCGGCCAGCAGATCAGCCGCCTGGTGCCCAAACGCTTTTTGCAAGCGGCACCCTGGCCGCGCCTGCAGCACCTGGCACGCTACCTCAAGGCCATTACGCAACGCCTGGAGAAGTACCGCGCCGACCCTGCCCGCGACGCGACGCGCCTGGCCGAACTGCGTCCGCTGGAGCAACGCTACTGGCGCCTGGTGGCAGAACGAAAGGGCGTGGTGGACGAGCGCATGCAAGAGTTCCGCTGGTTGATGGAAGAGCTGCGCGTCAGCTTGTTTGCGCAAGAGTTGCGCACGCCGCAGCCGGTCAGTGTCAAACGTCTCGACAAGGCCTGGGCACAACTTAGCGCGTAGCACCTGCAGGCTGTCAGAGTCCTGACAGACCCTGAGGTAAAACTACGTAGGTTGATACCCCCTCGTTATCCCTATGGTTGTTGCGTAGCATCCGTGCTTATATGGGGAGCCAATGCAGCGGGCAATGCGCGCACAGTTATACGGGAGAGTGGTTTGTCATCGGAAATTATTCTTGAAACGCGCCAGTTGACCAAAGAGTTCAAAGGGTTCGTCGCGGTCAACAAGGTGGACCTGAGGGTCCAGCGCGGCCATATCCATGCCCTGATTGGCCCCAACGGCGCCGGCAAGACCACCTTTTTCAACCTGCTGACCAAGTTTCTGCACCCAACCTCTGGCA
>JANXVI010000310.1 GCA_025351745.1 Rhodoferax sp. | reverse complement strand
CTCTGCCCACGCCTACCAGTTGGCGCGCAACAGCTTCGATGCGAGTTTCATCGACGCGAGTCTGCGGGCCCGGTATGTGCAAAGGCTAGATGCTGCTTTCGAAGCGTTTGAGTAATATGTGCCTATAGCCCTTGTGGAATAAGCATAGGGGGTAAATGGGGGAGTAGCAATACCGTCAGGATTCAAACCATTCAACGTGGAAGGTTTGCCAGCGGGCTCGACAGGCGTTGTTAATGCCGCGACGGGTGAGATCAGGGTATTGACGCCGACAGGGCAACTTACCGGAATTCCGCCTACGCCGATACCGTCAAACATAAATGCGAGCGTGGTGCCACAGTCGGCGACAGGCATCAAGTTTGGCGGTGATATTCAAGTACAGGGTTTGCCGTTTGAGACCTACCTCGAAGGTCAGCTGCCAGTAGGTACTAGATTGCCGCCGAACACCAAGACGTTCGACTTCTTTGATCGAGATACTGGTATCGCGACAAGTGCGAAGACGTTGGATACAACAACGGTGGCGAAAATCACCGACCCGACGCAAGTCTACTATTCACTAAAAACGAATGTCGATGCAACGGTGAACTTTACTGCTGCCAATGTAAGTGGCGGCGCGCCTATTACATCGTCGATGATCAGCGGTAGAGTTGTGCAGGTGGCAATACCTGAAGGAACAACTGCGGCGCAGTGGGCGCAGATTAACAAAGCCATTGAGTATGCAAATACCAATAATGTGACTCTAAAAATTGTAGTGGTGAAGCCATGAATGATGTAGTACGAGGTCGTTGGGCTGGGGCATTCGACAATGCTGACTTTTTGTGTGTGGAAACTTACTCCGGTTACCGCGGAGGAGTTCGCGACCATAAGGGTAAGCAGCATTTGTTGGAACCGGATGTAAGCGACGAAATTCTAGGTACAGCGTTGCTCGACGCCATGGCACATAGTCGCTTTGTTTTACCTGCACGTCGAACTGATGTTTGGCAGCATCCAGAAGTCGAATTTGATCTTGATCTTTACGATTACAAGTTGGGTATTGAGCGGACATCAGAATGGACAATGTCCTTGATGGAGCGCTATGGCTACAAAGCCAAACGTGCCTTGTTCAAGGACATGAAGTTTTGCTCCATCGATTGGATAGGCGATGTGATTACTATTCTGCCTTGGCATCATGAAAAGTTAGAGGCTTGGTCAGGCGATGGCATTAGCGCTAGTGATCGGGTTGTGATTCCAGCCAATAGCACTCCCGCCGAAGTCGGTGCCGCTTTGCGATTGGCGTTTAGCCGCTGCACGGGTTAGCTACCACTGCCACCAGCGCGCGCAGATTCAAAGCTAGGCGCGTCCCGCGCAGAGCATTGATTGCAGGCCGAGCCGGGCATCGAGCCCGACCCGCCCTGGCAGGGTCTGCGGGGTAACTTTGCTTGCGCAAAATTAACATAACGGTCTGTTTGGCAAAGTGCGGCCAGTCGCTGCGCTAAAGCTGCGCTTGGTGTCCACACCGCTGCGGCCGCAGGCCTTCGCGCCCTGGCGGGTTTACCAAACCCCCGTTATGTCTTGCGCCCCTTGCCCTGCGCGCGTGGCCCGTTGCTCACTGCGTGTAGCAACAAGCCACACGCCCAACATCCATTGGTGTGTGTGGTCACGGCTGGAGCCGTCACCACAGGGGTTCTAGTCAGGCGCTGCGCGCAGCATCACGTATTGCTCTCCCCGCCCACCCTCTGTGGGCCAGGCGCTTTGCGCCTTTGGCTAAAGCAGCCGGGGGTGGCCCGTCCGCCCCCAGGGGCTCCCTCCACCCCGGCGCGGCGCGACTGCTGGCCTGCGCTGTGCCTGTCCGTCACGGCTCGCTTGCCACCATCACCACATAGGGCCGCGCACCCAACAGCCTGCACGGCGCTGGCGCGCCGTGCCTTGTCTTGCTGCGGCTTGTTCTGCCCCGGCATATTGCTACTGTTTTAGTAGCTGCTTGCGCACATTCCACGAGGGCTAGCAGCCTATTTGGCATGTAAGCACCTGGCGTACAGGCTTTGCAAGCCCGTCCCTGGCGCACCAACCCCATCCCTCTTTGGGGGCGAGGGTGCAGCAGCGGTGCCAGCCAGTAAAGGCCGCTGCGCGCCGCCTGGTGGCGGTGGCCCGTGGCCAGCCTTGACAGCCTGACCCCGCCGCCGCCCATGTCGCACATGAGGGGTGGGGTAGCCCTGCACGCGCGGCGTGCCGGGTCTCACACCCACCGCCCGTGTTCACCAACCTTTGAAGGAGTCCTATGCCCCGTAAAACCAAATCCATCAAGCTGGCCTTGCCTGACGAGTTCATTGCGCAGTGCGCCAGCGACGGCGTGGCCCCCGATGTCGTGCTGCGCGGCTTCATCGCCGACCTGTGCCAGCTCATGAGCTGGGCCGCTGATCCCCGCACGGACGGCTATTGCAGCAACGGCAGCGACGAGCGCCGCCTGGCGCGTGAGTATTACGACCGGGTGGGCTACCCGTGGTGGAACAAGCCCTGAGCCCAAGACCTGGGCGCATATACGGCGCTGCGCGCCGTGTATCGGGCGGGCTTGATGGCTTGCTCTGGCTGGTGCTTGTAAGTAAAACAGGTCGCTAGCCCTCGTGGAATATGCGCAAGCAGCTATCAATTCAGGAGTGTTTGTGTAGCTGCTTGTTGTTAGCTGCTAAGTAAAAAGCTCCCGCCCAACCCCTGCGCCGTTGCGACGGGGGGTCTGGGGGTGGTCACAAGCTGTGATCACCTGGGGAGCGGCCAGGCGTCAGGGCTTCTTGGTGCGTGCCCTGCTGATGGTCTTGCTGACGGCCTTGGCGCTGGCGGGCTTGTTCTTCTTGTCTTCTTGGATCACAAACCCAATCGGCCGTTTCGGTGGGTCGGGCGGTATGGTCAGCTCACGCAGGGCATCAAACACCTGGCGCAGTTGGTTGCGCGTATTGCGGCTAAACGTGTCATGCGACATGGCCAGCGATTCGGTCTTCTCCTCCAGGCTGGTGAGCCGATCAGCGAGGTCCTTATGCAGCACAGCCGCCTCACGCAGGCGCACAAAGGCGCGCACCACGTACACCGACACTTCCACCGCACGCGGGCTGTTGAGAACCATCGCCGCCATGATGGCGCCGTGCTCCGTGAAAACGTAGGGCAGGTATTTGCGGTGCTGGCCGCGCCCGGTCTTTAAGGTCGCAATTTGCGACCTTAAGGAATCGGCCTCCTCAGGCGTGAGCTGAAACATGAAGTCGGCCGGAAACCGTGCGCCATTGCGCTTGACTTGTTCGTTAAAGCGCTTGGTCTCCACGCCGTACAGCGCCGCCAGGTCGCTATCCAAAATCACCCGCTGCCCGCGCAGCGCGGCAATGCTCAGGGAAATACTCTCCACCGCTGGCGCGGTGGGCACCACTACCGCCGTGCTCATCGTGCAGCGTGCGCGGCGCGCTTTGCGGGGGTCTTGGTGGGTGCGGCTTTGGTGGTTGCCACAGCGGCCTTGGCCGTGGCCCGTGAGACATCCCAGCGCCGGGTCTGGTACTTGATGATCAAGCTTTCTAGAACTTCTTTAACGACGGCCTGTTCCTCGGGTGGCAACTGGTCGATGGCCTCGAACTGCAAGCGCAAGTCCTCGGACGGATCGCGCTCGGTCTTCTCAAAAACCAACACATCAGCACTCACCGACAGTGCAAGCGCGAGCCGTCTGACGACATCAAGAGTGGGCTGTGACGTGCCGCCCTCATAGCGGCGAATCTGTAGAACATGCACGCCAACCCGGTCAGCTAAGGCTTGTTGAGTCAAGCCGCGTTCTTTGCGCAATGCGGTAACACGCTCAGGAAATTCCATAACAAGCAGCATTGAAGGAAGTGAAAGTGCTTGCATTGTCTTGGTCCTCTTTGTGTTGATTCTCAAAATAGAACATTCATGTTAGCATAACAATATCAAAACAGAGTATTGACAGGTTTTAGGAGCAAAGCGGCATGCCACGTATTCCCGACAGTGAGTTAGAGCGGCTAAAGGCCGAGGTCAGCCTGTTGCGCCTGATCCAGTCGCAGGGCCACAGCTTGGTAAAGCGGGGCAAAGACTGGGCCATGCGCTGCATCTTCCATGAAGACGCCACGGCCAGCCTGGTGGTGACCGAGAGTAAAAACCTGTACCACTGCTTTGGCTGCAACGCGGCCGGCTCGGTCCTTGATTGGGTGATGAAGACCCAGGGCGTGAGCTTGCCGCACGCGGTGCAGATCTTGAAGACCGGTGCGCCGCTGGAGGGCGAGCGCCTGGGAGTGGCCCGCAGCCAAGTGCGCCACCTTCCTCCCTTAGTGGCCAAGCTCGAAGTCAGCGACGCTGACGAACAATTGCTCTTGTCCCAGGTGGTGGACAGCTATGCAGCCAACCTTAAAACCTCGCCCGAAGCCTTGGCCTACTTGCAGGAGCGCGGGCTGAACCACCCGGAACTGGTCGAGCACTTCAAACTCGGCTACGCCAATAAAAGCCTGACCTACCGGCTGCCTCCCGGACACACCCAGGGCGGGCGCGCGGTGCGGGCGCAGTTGCAGGGCTTGGGCGTGCTGCGCGAGACCGGGCATGAACACCTCAATGGCTGCCTGGTGGTGCCGGTGTTGGGTTTGGCCGATGGTGCGACACCTGCGCACGCGGGCCAGGTGTTGCAGCTCTACGGGCGGCGCATTGTGGCCAATCACAAGATACCGGCCACCCATGCCAAGCACCTGTACTTGGCGCGCCCCTTGCGCGGCGTGTGGAATGAAGCCGCGCTGGTGGCCAGCACGGAAATCATCCTGTGTGAAGCCCTGATCGATGCCATGACGTTCTGGTGTGCCGGTCACCGCAACGTCATCGCCGCGTTTGGCGTCAATGGTTTTACGCAAGACCACTGGCAGGCCTTGAAGCACCACGGCACGCGCCGCGTGCTGATCGCCTACGACCGCGATGATGCGGGCAATGCCGCCGCCGACAAGCTCACGCCCGAATTGCTGGAGGCAGGCATTGAGGTGTTTCGTGTGCTGTTCCCCAAGGGTATGGATGCCAACGACTACGCACGCAAGGTGCAGCCTGCGGCCAAGAGCCTGGGCTTGTTGTTGCAGCAGGCCGAATGGCTGGGCAAGGGGACGCGTCCGGGCGTGGTGGTGAGTGAAATGAAACAAGAGGCGAGCGAATCTGCGCCCTTGGCGCTGCCCATGGACGCGCCCATGGCACCCGTCGTAAAAACAGCCGCCGCTAAGCAAAAAAAGCCCACCACCCAGCCAGCGCCGCCCCCGCTTGAAGCTCCTTCCTTAGCCGCTGTTCCCGTGCCTGCACCCGTGTCTGTGCCCGCGTGCGCACCCAGCCCAGAACTGCCCCCACTGCCCGCATCCACCCATCTGGCACAAGCCGCGCCCACTGCCCCGAACACACCCATTGCCGCCCCGCTTGCTGAGTCCAACAGCAAGGGCGAATTCTTGCTGACACTGGGCACGCGCCATTGGCGCATCCGTGGTTGGCAAAAGAACCTCGCGCCCGAGCAAATGCGCGTCAATGCCCAGGTGCGCACCGAGGCCAGCGAGGGGGCAAAGGGAGTGGGAGCCACAGAGGCGGCGTATTACGTCGACACCCTGGATGTGTACAGCGCCAAGCAGCGCGCCGCCTACGTCAAACAAGCCGCTGCCGAGTTGGGTGTCTCCGATGAAGCCATCAAGCGCGACCTGGGCCAGGTGTTGCTGCAACTCGAAGCCCTGCAAGACGCGGCCATTGCCGCCGCGCTGGCCCCGCAGAACCCCGCGCCCGTGCTCTCTGACGACGAACACAGCGCCGCCCTGGCGCTCTTGCAAGCGCCCGACCTGGTGGGCCGCATCACCGCCGACATGCAAGCCTGCGGCGTGGTGGGCGAATCCGCCAACCTCTTGGCCGGTTACCTCGCCGCCGTTTCCAGAAAACTCGATGCCCCCTTGGCCGTGCTGATCCAGTCCAGCAGCGCCGCCGGTAAAAGCTCTCTGATGGAAGCCATCCTGAACCTGATCCCCGAGGAAGAACGCATCCAGTACAGCGCCATGACCGGCCAGAGCCTGTTCTACCTGGGCGAGACCAGCCTGTCCCACAAAATCCTGGCCATTGCCGAAGAGGAAGGGGTCAGGCAAGCCGCCTACGCCTTGAAGCTCTTGCAGTCCGATGGTGAATTGACCATTGCCAGCACCGGCAAGGACGAGACCACCGGCAACCTGGTTACCAAGCAATACACGGTCAAAGGCCCGGTGATGCTGATGCTCACCACCACGGCCATCGACGTGGATGAAGAACTGTTAAACCGCTGCCTGGTGCTCACCGTCAATGAAAGCCGTGAGCAGACCCAGGCGATTCACCAGCGCCAGCGGGCCAGGCAGACGCTGGACGGCCTGCTGCAAGACAACGACAAACGCGCAATCACCGCCTTGCACCAGAACGCCCAGCGCCTCTTAAAAGCCATCCATGTGGTCAACCCCTACGCGTACCAGCTCACCTTCCTGGACGACAAGACCCGCATGCGTCGTGACCACATGAAGTACTTGAGCCTGATCCGCTCCATTGCGCTCTTGCACCAGCACCAGCGGCCCGTGCGCCAGGTCGAGCACCGGGGCCAGATGCTGGAATACATCGAGGTGAGCAAGGCCGATATTGCGCTGGCCAACCAACTGGCCCATGAAATCCTGGGGCGCACGCTGGATGAGTTGCCGCCGCAGCCACGGCGCTTGCTGAGCCTGTTGCAAGGCTGGGTGTCTGAGCGCTGCACCGAGCAGAGCATCAAGCAGAGCGAGTTCCGCTTTACCCGCCGCCAGGTGCGCGAGCTGACCCGCTGGGGTGACACCCAGCTCAAGATTTACTTTGCGCGCCTGGTCGAGCTGGAATACCTGCTGGCCCACGGCAATGGACGGCGCACGGCCTGCGAGTACGAGCTGCTGTATGACGGCAGCGGTGACGGCCAGGCGCACCTGATGGGTCTGATCGACCCCACGGAACTGGATGCAAAGCTCGACAACAAATCTGAGTGGTCGGATAAAAATAGCGAGTGGTCGGCCAGTGGCCGGGGTGCGGTCGGTATGCAGTCGGGTCATGGTCGGATGGTGCAAACCCAAGCCCAGCAAGGCCCACAGCCCGATTTGCTGCAAACCACGCCAAAACCGCATATAAGAAGAAACGGTAAAACCTCTTCACCACCTTCCTCTTTAGCCGCTGCCGGTGTGCATACCGCCGCTGTTGTTTAACGGACAGCACCATGGCCAAGAAGGGACAGACCACCCCGCCCGCTGTTATCGGCCCCGCGCATGACCCGGACAGCCTGTACCACCAGATGCAGCCCTTCTTGCAATGGATGCTGGAGAAGAACTACAGCCCGCGCACCGTGGACAACCGCGAGCTGTACCTGCGCTACTTCATTCAGTGGTGCGACGAGCGTGGACTCACGCGCCCCCAGGAGATCACCCGCCCGATCCTGGAGCGCTACCAGCGCCACCTGTTCCTGCACCGCAAGAAAGACGGCCAGCCCTTGAGTACCCGCAGCCAGGGCACGCGCATCGTGCCCATTCGGGCCTGGTTCAAGTGGCTCACTAAAAATAACCGCATCCTGTACAACCCTGCCTCAGACCTGGAGCTGCCCCGCCAGGAGCACCGCTTGCCCCGGCACATCCTCACCAGCCAGGAGGCTGACCAGGTGCTCAATGTGCCCGATGCCCAGACCCCCATGGGCGTACGCGACCGCGCCATGCTGGAGACCTTCTACAGCACCGGCATGCGCCGCATGGAGTTGATCGGCCTGCACCAGTTCGATATCGACTATGAGCGCGGCACGGTGATGGTGCGCCAGGGCAAGGGCAAGAAGGACCGCATGATTCCGATTGGCGAGCGGGCGCTGGCCTGGATTCAAAAATACCGTGATGCGGTGCGCCCTCAAATGGCATTAGCGCAAGACGATGGAACGCTGTTCCTCACGAACCAAGGCGACGCCTTCACGCCCAACCGCTTGACGCAGATGGTGCGTGACACCATCAACGCTGCGGGCATCCACAAGAAGGGAAGCTGCCATTTGTTTCGCCACACCATGGCCACGCTGATGCTGGAGAACGGCGCGGACATCCGGTTCATTCAGGCCATGCTGGGGCATGCGGAGTTGTCCACCACGCAGATTTATACCCAGGTCAGCATCGTGAAGCTCAAGGAGATTCATACGCTGACGCATCCGGCGCGGTTGCAGCGCCTTCAAACAGCTCATACGGACGCGCAAATGAGCGAGGACACGCCTACCCCTCAGGGCGAGCCCGAAGACCCCGCAGCGGCCTTGCTGGCGGCTTTGGATGCTGAAGGCGATGAAGAGGCTGAAGACTAGCTCTTTGCTTAGCCGCTGACCCTGCGCGCCCGGCGTTCGTACTCGCGCGCACCCTGCATGCGCGCTCGTATCATCACGGGCATGCAAGTTCTCAAACGAAATCCACTCCCACACAGCACCTTGCTCTGGCTGGTGCTGCTGGCCGCGCTGTGGGCGTGCCTAGGCGCGCAGACCCTGGGCCTTAAAACCGCGTCTGGGCAAATTTACGGGCCGCAAACTGCGTCCTGGGAGTCAACCCCGCTGCAAGCCGCGCCGCGTCTGGGTTTGCGGGCTTTGGGGGAGGAAAGTGCGTCGGCTCCACCTGTTGGGGCAAAGGGGAGAGAGCTAGTAGCAATTGAAAATACGTTAAGTGGGCCGGGACGTGTTCAGACGCGAATAAATGTCGCAAATGGCCCCACTGAAACAACGCCGCTGC
>JANXVI010000308.1 GCA_025351745.1 Rhodoferax sp. | reverse complement strand
CCCGCCCTATGGCAAACGCTTTGCGCAGGTGATGGGCTTGCTGAAGCGGTTTTTGTAGATGCAGTGTGGTAGATGCTACTTTATTCATAGCGCATACTCCCCGTGTTTGCTGCCGCAGAGCCATTTTTGACTGGGGATTTCTAACCCTCAGGCGCGTCTGTAGCTGCCTTATCTTGCTCCCTCGCCCTCTGGGAGAGGGTTGGGGTGAGGGCCAGCGGCTGAGGGCAAACAGCGGCTGCAAGCACAGGGCACCACAGACCCGCAGCGCTATGATGCAAAAAGATCAGAGTTTCAGGATTTAAAAATGACTGCCAGCTCAATTGAACAAACCGTTTTATTGCTTCCCAAATCAGACCGGGCGCACCTGCTGAATGTGCTGCTCGAAAGCCTGGACAACCCCTCGGCTGCTGAAGTCCAGCAACTCTGGGTGAGTGAGAGCCAACGCCGAGCGCTTGAAATTGACCAAGGGCTGGTCAAACTCATTGAAGGCAAAGACTTTGACCGCGAAGTACAGTCCATTTTCAGATGAACTACCGGCTACACCCTGCGGCTGCGCTGGAGCATAAACGTCAAGTTGCCTATTACGAAGAAACCCAAGCCGGTTTGGGTCGCCGCTACCACAATGAGTTTCTTGAGGTCGTGTCGCGAGTCTGCTCCAACCCAGTGCAGTTTCGTATGGTTGCTGAACCAAATATCAGGCGCGCCATGTTTGGTGTATTTCACTTTGACGTCGTTTACCGCATCGTGGATGGTTCTGTCCAGGTGCTGGCGGTCTCGCATCATCGACGTTACCCAGGCTATTGGACGGGCAGGCTCTAACAGCGCTGTTCGTATCCTGGGCGAGTTATCCCGAAGCACAAGCAAACCACGCGCTTAAAGCGTCGCCCACGGCGACGGGTGTGCATAGTAAATCCGGATTTTGCTACTTTATTCATAGCGCTTAGCCCCCGTATTTGCTGCTGAGGAGGCATTTTTTGATGATTTTTTTGGTACCACGACCTCACGAAGTCGACTCCGGTGACGATAATGGCCACGCGTTCCCTTTTTCTTGCTTCCGCTCAACAAGACTCACTGGAGATCACCATGCGCCTGCCCAACATCCAGCCCGTGCTCCTTGGCAAGCTGCTCCTTGCCATAGCTGCAATTGTTGCGCTTGTCGCGCTACCGCTCAGGGCGCTCTTACCCGGACTGCCCTTAAGTTATCTTGTTTTCTATGGCGTTGCGGGCTTGGCTGGCGTGCTGATGTTGCTGGTCGTGGGGACCGTTTGTTCGCTCCAGTTGTCGCAGCTCATCTTGCGCATGGGCGGCACCGACGCGCAATGGTTCTGGTTTTCTGGCGAACCTCCGGGCCTGGTTGCCTTGCGGGCGGGCAAGACCATGAACGCCAAGTAAACCACTGCAATGCATACAGCTGTGCTCGTCATCGACGTTCAACAAGGTCTTTGCGAAGGCGAGGGCGCTGCCTTTGATTGCGATGGAACCATTTCCCGCATCAACCTTGTCACCCGAAAAGCCCGGGTGGCCGGTGCGCTGGTGATCTTCATACAGCACGAATCGGAGAGCACTTACCTTGAGTATGGTTCTGGCGCATGGCAACTCGCTAAGTGCCTGGAGGTCGAGTCCACGGACACCACGGTTCGCAAGACCACGCCAGACGCGTTTCTTCGTACCGAACTTGAAACCATCCTGAGACGCCGCGGCGTAGGGCGGGTGATCGTGTGCGGCATGCATTCGGAGTTTTGTGTGGACACCACTACCCGGCGCGCTCTGGCGCTTGGTTTCCCGGTCGTGCTGGTGTCTGATGGGCACACGTCATCGGGCAACGCAGCTATTTCGGCGCAGCAGGTCATTGCGCACCACAACGCCACGCTCACCAACATATCGAGCTTTGGCCCGCGAGTGCACGCTGTGACTGCTGAAAACGTCAATATTGCTGCCTGCGGTAGCGTTGCTTCACGATAGTCTTGCGATATATGCCCACCCCAGACCACACCGACCACACCGACATCGCCGCAGTCTCAGCCGTCACTGCAGTCATTCAGGCCTGGGTTGACGCGTTCAATGCACACGATGCCGCCAGAGTGTCTGCGCTGTATGACGCCCAGGCTGTTCTGTGGGGCACCTTGTCTGCAGACATCATCACGTCAGCGGGTGCGATTGATGCCTACTTTGAGAGAACCTTTCAGTTCAACCCGCCGCCCACG
>JANXVI010000300.1 GCA_025351745.1 Rhodoferax sp. | reverse complement strand
CGCCAGATCCTGCACATGGGGTTCGCAAGCGGCGTTGCGGATGATGGTGTGGCCCTGGCTCACCACCGCTGCCATCAGGATGTGCTCGGTTCCCGTGACCGATGGCTCGTCAAAAAACAAATCCGAAGCGTGCAGCCTGTCAGGCACCGTAAAGTCATAGCTGTCACCCAGCTCGACGGTGGCGCCCAGTTTTTGCAATCCGTAGAAGTGGGTGTCCAGGCGCCGCCGACCGATCACATCGCCACCCGGAGGGAAGAGTTTGGCCCGACCCATGCGGTGCAACAGCGGCGCCACGCAAAGAATCGAAGTGCGGACTTTGTTGCATAGCTCGCGACTTATTTCGCTGGTCGTCAAACTGGCAACCTGCACGCTGATGCGCTCACCGCTGCGCTCGACCCTGCCGCCCAGCGCAACAATTACGTCCAGCATGTGCCGCACGTCGATGATGTCGGGCACGTTGTCCAGCACCACTTCCTGGTCGGTCAGGATGCAGGCGGCGATCATCGGCAATATCGCGTTTTTGTTGCCGGATGCACGTACGGTACCGCACAACGGTACGCCGCCTTCAATTTCAAATGTGGACATGGTCAGGAATGGGTGTGCGGTCAAATCGACCGATTGAAAGAGCTATGATTTTGCCACGGCACGCCATCCAGCAGCCAACGGGTTGCACGGGCGCAAACGAATGTCTCCGATAGCCGTTGGGTCATGCCAAAAGGTTATACAAAGTCCACCGAAAGTGGGGCGCCGTTGGTGTCAGTTCCCGTACACTGGCCCGGCACGACCAACCGCCCCACCCCGACCATTATGAAAATTGACTCCGTCTCCATGCGCCGTTGCGTTGCCCATGTTGCATTGACCGCACTGTTTTCCTTGGGGTCGGCGCTGACTCCCGTTCAGGCGGCCACGCCCAAGGACACGCTGGTGCTGGCGGCTGCGTTTGACGACATCATCACCATGGATCCGGCCGAGACTTTCGAGCTATCCGGCGGTGAAGTGCTGGGCAACGCCTATGACCGATTGATCCGCTTTGATGTCCAGGACCCGACCAAACTGTCGGGCGACATCGCCAAGGCCTGGACGGTGTCAAAGGACGGAAAAACGTTCAGTTTCGAGATCAAACCGGGGCTCAAATTTGCGTCCGGCAACCCGCTGACTGCCGAAGACGTTGCGTTTTCATTGCAACGCGCGGTACTGCTCGACAAGACGCCCGCATTCATCCTCACGCAGTTTGGCTTGAACAAGGCCAACGTCCGGGACATGGTCAAGGCAACGGGCCCCCTGACGCTGACCCTGGAAACCGATAAGGCCTACGCCACCACCTTCGTGCTGAACTGCCTGACTGCCAATGTCGCCAGTGTTGTGGACAAAAAGTTGCTGTTGTCCAAGGAGCAAAACGCTGACATGGGTTATGCGTGGCTCAAGACCAACTTTGCCGGATCAGGCCCCCTAAAGTTGCGCGAATGGCGCGCTAATGAAATCCTCACATTGGAACGCAACGATCAGTACTACGGCGAAAAATCCAAGCTCGTGCGCGTGATTTTCCGCCACATCAAAGAGTCTGCCACGCAGCGTCTGTTGCTGGAAAAAGGTGACATTGACATCGCCCGCAACCTGTCACCGCAAGATTTGGCGGCACTGGCAGCCAACCCGGACATCAAGACCACGTCCACGGCCAAGGGGACGCTGTATTACTTCAGCATGAATATGAAGAACGCCAATTTTGCAAAGCCCGAGGTCCGCGAGGCCATCAAGTACCTGGTCGACTATGCTGCCATCGGTGACACATTGATGAAAAACATCGGCGTGGTGCACCAGAATTTCCTGCCTGTAGGCTTGTTGGGTGCCAGCACGGTAAACCCTTATAAGCTGGACGTGGACAAAGCAAAGGGTCTGTTGGCCAAGGCGGGCCTGCCCAACGGTTTCAAGGTCACCATGGATGTGCGCACCGTGCAACCTGTGCAAGGCATCGCCGAGGCCGTGCAGCAAACGGCCAAACGTGCAGGCATCGAGATTGAAATCCTGCCCGGCGACGGCAAGCAGATACTCACCAAGTACCGCGCACGCACCCACGACATGTACATCGGCCAGTGGGGTGCCGACTATTGGGACCCGCACACGAATGCCGACACCTTTGCGCGCAACCCCGACAACGCGGACGACGCCAAGTCCAAACCGTTGACCTGGCGCAATGCATGGGCCATTCCTGAACTTACCAAGAAAGCCG
This sequence comes from Rhodoferax sp., assembly GCA_025351745.1. Lineage (GTDB taxonomy): Bacteria > Pseudomonadota > Gammaproteobacteria > Burkholderiales > Burkholderiaceae_C > Allorhodoferax. The sequence goes on along the minus strand of JANXVI010000300.1, from coordinate 438 downwards.
ATGCCGCTGTGCTGGAGCGCGACCCCGCCAAGCGGCGCGCGCTGTACGAAGCGCTGCAGGCAGAATTCCGCAAGACCAGCCCTTTTGTAATGCTGTTCCAGCAGACTGAAGTGGCCGCCTACCGCGGCAATGTGGACGGCTTGAAGTTGGGACCCACGTCAGACTCCACCTACCTGTTCAGCGTCTTCAAACGCTAGGTCCTGCGCACGCATGTTCCCTGTCCTCAAAGCTGCTGGCCGCTTCGTGCTGGTGCTGGCCTTGACTTACCTGGGCTTGCTGGCGGTCACGTTCTTCATTGGCCGCGTGATTCCGGTCGACCCGGTGCTGGCCATTGTGGGTGACCGCGCGCCCGAGCACGTGGTGGCCCGCGTGCGCGAGGAACTGGGTTTGAACAAGCCCTTGTATGAACAATTCGGCATTTACATCAACAAAGTCATG
>JANXVI010000293.1 GCA_025351745.1 Rhodoferax sp. | reverse complement strand
CAAAGTTTACCGAAGAGTTAAAGGCATCGAAACTGAATGGGGTAGAACTCTTGGCGACCGTACAACAAGCTTCAGATGAGTTGCAATTGAAGGCGGAACTAATTTCCGGCTGGATACGCATTCCGCGCATTAGCGATGAAGGTCGAACATTTCAACTTGCACTTGTGGTTGATGCCGCAATGGCGCTCTGCAAGTCTAGACGGGCTGGTTTTGAACCATCGCCTGTTCAGGAAATCAATCCTGCAATAACACTTGACGCGCATGAGTACCCTATAGTCTTTGATGCGCTTTGTATAGCCTATGAAAATGTTGCGGAGCATTCGGGCGTTCGCAGCGGAAATAAGATTCGTACAAGCATCAGCAGATGCGACGATGGAACACGTCTGCACTTCAAAATTGTGAGCGACATTGGGAAAAGTGTTTGGAATAACGAACGTCAATCAAGAGTGGACTCGATTCGGGACGAAATATCGCGCGAAGATTTTGCAGATCGAGCGAGGCGCACAAAGGGTTCTGGCTTGGCAAAGATAGCAACAATGTAAGCGGTCTATTAACGACGCCCTTGCATGAACCGATGAATGAGGATGGGGATTTTGGATGGAGACGCCAGTCGACCAATCAGTCGGCTGACATCGCAATAGACCAAGGCAGCAACGCCTCGTAGTCATCAACCGTCTGAGCCTTGGGCAAAGCCACCAGCAGCGCCCGCAGATAACGATACCCATCCACGCCATTGGCCGCGCAGGTCTGCAACAAGGAGTACAGGTTGGCGCTGGCATTGGCACCAGCGACCGTGTCAGCAAACAACCAGTTGCGCCGTCCGATCACAAAGGGACGAATCGAATTCTCGCAAGCGTTGTTGTCGATCGGGTACGCGCCGTTGGTGACATACAGCGTCAGCTTGGGCCACTGGCTGCTGAGGTAATGCAACGCCTTGCCCAGCAGGCTGCCTGGCAACACCGCATGCAGGTTCGCCAGCAGCAAGGCCTCCATCTTTTGGAGCACCGGCACACTGTGCAGTTGGCGTTGCTCCAGCAACTCCTTGGTGTCGAGCTCACGCCCACACTCTTTGGCACACTCCTTGGCCTTGGCCTCCACCGCATACAACTGCCCGATGAGCGCAATGAACTGCGCCGCCAATTGATCAGCTGTGCGTGCACTCTTTGGCAAGGCCTGCAACGCATCATGGAAGTCACGCCTACAGTGCGCCCAACAGGCCAAGTGCACCAGTTGGTGCGCCTGCGCAATCTGGTCGTACACCGCATACCCATCGGACATCAACACACTGCCACGTCGCATACCGGCGTACAGAAGCTGCGCCGCTGCTGTGCTGCGCGAAGGCGAGTAGCCAAACAGACGAATCGGTGGCCCGGTACCCTCGGGTCCTGAGCCCTGGGTCATCTGCGCCCACATAAAACTCTTGGATTGGGCGGTTTTGCCAGGCTCCTTGAGCACCTGAACCGTGGTTTCATCCCCATACGTCACTGGCGAGTCCAGCAAATGGTCGCGCAACAGATTGATGATGGGCTGCACGGCCTGGCCCACCCGCACGATGCTGGCCGCCAGGGTGTTGCGAGAGAGATCACCCCCACCAAAGCGCCCCAGTAGCGCGGCCTGGCGGTACAGGGGCAAGCCATCGCAGTACTTGGAGGTAATGACCCAGGCCAGCAGGCCTGCACTGAACAAGCCCTTGGGGATGACTTGCGCGGGCTTGGGCGCCAGGCGCAGTGCACCATCGCAGCACGGGCAGGCGTACTTGACGCGCTCGTGGCGGATGACGCGCACTTGCTGGGGAATGATGTCCAGTTGCTCGCTGGCTTCAACACCGATTTCCTTTAGGGGCGACCCGTCGTGTGGGCATACGCGCTCAGACTCTGGCAGTTCATGGCGCACCACGTGGCGGGGCAGTGCTGGGTCCAGTGGTTTGCGACCCCGCTTGGCGCTTGCGATGCCTGGTTTGTGGGCGGGGACATCAATGCTGCCTGCGTCATCGCTGTCTGGCTCTTCCTGGGCCGCGCCCTGGGCTTGTACGCCCAGGGCCTCGGCTTCGTTGAAGAACATGTCCTTTTGGTCTTGGCTGCTGGCCTCGCTCTTGGCGGCAAAGATTCTGCGCATAAGCTTGTTGAGCCGCTCCTTGAGCAAGTCGCGCTCGGTGCGCGCCAGGAGCAATTGGCCTGCGAGTGATTCACTGTGCCGCCGGGCGGCGGACAAGGCCTCCTTCAAGGCTGTTATTTCGTCAATGGAGGTGGTCAAGCTCATTGGAGAATTTGACCAGAACTTCTTTCAAAAAGTTCCTTAAAAACCGTCTTCAACAACCCCCTTTTTTATGCTGCGCGTTGGTAGGAAACAGCCTTGTGGCCACGCATCGCGGCGAGGTCAATGCCGTCGAGCAGCCAGTGCAGTTGTTGCACGGTGAGTTCGACAACGGCGCTGTCTTGTTGGGGCCAGACAAAGCGCGCATCCTCCAGTCGCTTTTGCAACAACCAAAAGCCATTGCGATTCCAGCCCAGTATCTTGATGCGGTCCTTTCTGCGGTTGCCAAAGACAAAGATGGCATGGGCAAAGGGGTTCAGGCCCAGGTCGTGTTCAACGACCGCACACAGGCCGTTGATGTTCTTGCGGAAGTCCACTTTGCCGCGGTGCAGGTACACCGCCAAGTTGGCGTTCAGATGGAACATGGCAGGGCCGCCAAGGTGCGCAGCATACTGTCGAGTGCTGCTGCATGGGTTTGATCCTGGGCCCAGCTCAGTACGACGCCGTTGCCAAGTCGGGCTTGCATGGCAATGGTGCTTGGTGCCAAGCGGTGCTGCACCTTGGGGACGACTTCAACTGCGGCTTGCTCCTTGACGCGTACGACGCTCCACGCTGTCGCGCCCTGGAGCTTGCGCAACTGGCGGGCCTCGTACAGGCGGTGAACGTCAATGCGATGCTTCTGTGCGTAGGCAGCAAGGCTCAGCCCAGAGCCTTCGGCCGCCTCCAAATGTGTCGCCCACTTGAATCTTTTACCTGTCATGCTGATCTCCTTTTGAAATCAGCAGGTTTATCGCGTTCAGGCGCTCAGGGGAAGGGCGTGGTTAATTGACCGCTTACTCTGCTCCAAACAATTGCAGCGAAATATGATCGTTTGTAGCTTAGCCGTCCGCAAGCCTTGCACTGCCGAACACCGATGACATCACAAAGCAAAGTGATCTGATCTGAAATCAGCGATGGAAAACCAAGAAAACATTCCAGGGCTAATCGCTTCGCGATGTCACCCCGGCTGGATTCGGCTGGCTGGTCGTTGACAAAGTGGGAAGTCCCTTGTAGCGACAGTATCAAACTTCTTACACCTCGGGAGCTCCGACTCTACTACCCGCCATGGGCAAAATCTGGGTAGTCGGTCATGCCCCCGTCGGCCAATACGCTGGTCGCGGTTATGTATGAAGCGGCATCGGATACTAGGAAGGTCACTAATGATGCAATCTCCTGAACTTGGCCCAGCCTTCCCATTGGAATTTTTTCCAATAGGTCAGCATTTTGAACGGGGTCTGTCCACACCGATTTGTTGATGTCGGTTTGGATAGCCCCTGGTGCAACCGCAAGCACGCGCACTCCAAAAGGCGCAGCTTCTTGTGCCATAGTTTTAGTCAACATTGATACCGCTGCCTTGCTGGACGTATAGGCACTGTAGCCAGACCACGCTATGACTTCATGCACCGAGGTGATATTCAGGATCACCCCTGACTTGCGTTCAACCATACGCTGCAGGGCCTGCTGCGAGCAATAGAACGTACCGAAAAGATTGACTTCGATGACCTTGCGCCAGGCTGCAGGGTCGGCCTCCCAGCTTGATGCTGCTTTGCCGTCAATGCCGGCACAGTTGATCAAAATGTCAGGTGCGCCAAAAGCTTGTTCGAGTTGCGCGAACATGCCACTCACAGCGACCGGGTCCGAAATATCGGCTTCAATAGCAATTGCTCTGCCGTCTTCATCGCAAATACCTTTTACGGTGGCATAGGCAAGCGCTCGGTTAGCTACATAGTTGACTCCAACGCTTGCGCCGCTGGCTGACAACGCCCGCGCGATTGCCTGACCAATACCAGTGCTACCTCCGGTGACAAGTGCTACTTTTCCGTCCAGTCGTATGTTCATAGTGTTTTCTTTCGGCTTCAGTTTTGCGCGTCCAGCCACCCACCTCTAAATCCGGCGCGTCGTAGGCCGGTGGTCAGGGCGGGGGTTTTCCGCATTAATTTCCACGGAAAGTCATGGAGGTGGTTATCAATCATGATGACAGTGGGCCCTTCATTGATCCCAAAGTGATAGGGCGATACCCAACCTGCTTTGTGCGTGGCTCCAAGGTGGAACGTGGGCGAAAAAGATGCCTTGAACCCGTAGGGATTGACCTCGCGGAGTCGCAGGTTCTGAAAGTGCCGAATACTGGGCAGCACGATGTCAGGTGCGAACGGAAGGCATGCTGCAACCGCCCATGGCGCCAGGGTTCCATCGTCTGGCCCGTAAGGAGCGCCTCGCGCTACATAGTCAAAAAACGTGCGCTCAACCCCTTTGATTTTTTTGACGATGTCACCCGGTCCGTCACTCGCAGTCACCCCCCAACACAGGGCGTTGTATTGCTCGAAACCCATCGGGTTGCTGATTGCGTATTGCTGCTGAATCCGCGCCGCACGACGGCTGTTCTCAAAATAGTCGGCGTCCTTTGCGCGCATGAATGCGTCGCGGATGCCGCGAAAATCAATCCACAGGTGCGACATTTGGTGGATGAAAAGCGGCCCTGCATACAAGTACTCAATGCCGTATACCGACTTCCATTCATAGCTTTTTGTCCATTGGGTAAAACAGTCAGACTTGATAGGAAAACTCGACGACCCCAAGGCGAGCAAATACAGGATCAATGCCTCGTCGTATCCCTCCCAGTGCCATTGCAAAAAGCCTGACTCCGGCTTCCAGCCATGGCAAAGAAGAGAGGAACCCGCAAGCATCCATTGCCAGTCGACCCGTGCGTACAACACAGCGGAGAGGTGTCGAATTTCGGCCTCAACAATGTTGTCCTGTTGGAAATATTGACCTGCGGTGAGTACGCCTGCGATGAGTAGCGCGGTGTCGATGCTGGAGAGCTCGCAGTCCCAGGCGCGGCGCCCCGTATCCATATCGAGAAAGTGGTAATAAAAGCCTTTGTAGCCGCTGGCGTTCGGGCCTGTTCCTTGTTCACTGGTCGCGAAGAAACGAAGCGTGGCCAAAGTACGTTCGGCCGCGCGTTTGCGTGCCATAAGTCCGCGTTCCACACCGATGACATACACGGTCAAGGCCATTCCTACGGCAGCGATGCTGGCCGGCCAGTTGTCGGCAGTTTTGTCCTTGATCAAACCATTGGCTGGATTGACCTCGTGGAGGAAATAGTCGAAAGAATCCTTTTGCAGGCTATTCAGCAATGCGCGTTCATCCCCCTCATCACTGTCGAGAGGCTCTTGCAAGGTCAAGCTTCGCTCCACTCGATGCGCACTAGATTCACCGATTGCGCAGCTACTGGAAACGCCACCGACAGCACCTCATTCTCCTGGACATGGTCCAATGCAATCCACTGCAGTTCTGTTGTCTGTTTTAACTGTGCGACCTGATCATGCGAAAGGTAATTTGGTTGTCCCCACTGCGTCCATAAGGCGACAGGGTTCGCATTCTGCGCATCAATGCGACCTATGGTCACGCTGCGTACAGCTTGGCCGGGGCGCAGTTTGATCTCCAGTACTACCTCCTCCGTCTTGATGGGGTGCCGCGGCATGACCTGGTTGATACACAACACCTGAGTTTGCCGAGCTTTTTCACCTGCTTCGCCAACCCATATGGCGACCGAAGGGTGCGATTGTTCAACTGTGTATTGGCGGTCGCCCAACGCCGCAACCATCTCAAAAGCCTTGTAGATTGGCTTTTTGATACCGTGTAGATTTAGCATTCCAAAGCCGCCGTGAAAAGGAACGCTTGGGAAGTAGTTCTCTTCAAAGATGTCGGAAAAAGTCCAATAACTGTAGGCATCGACAACGTCGTCGACACCCATCACGATGCGGGTAGCCAATGCCGCGGCTACCGATGTATCGTGCATCGTGTCGCGCGGGTTGGATGTGATATTCCATTCTGTGTAGAGCAGTGGCTTGCCATTAGCTTGGGTGCGCGCGATCAATGCGTGCTGGCGCATGACATCCAGCGGCGCGTGCTCCAGTTGGGTAATCGTATCGGCGCCGATTTCCCCAAACGCATCGGTGGGGTAAAAGTGCGTACTGATGAAATCGATCGGCAGCTTGCGTTCTTTGCAAAAGGCCTGGAATTCGTCGATCCATGCATTGGCCGCCGTCGCCGGACCGCCCACCCGCAAGCGGGTATCCACACCTTTGATGGCGTTGACCGTTGTTTCGTACAGTTGGAAATAGGCCTGTTGTCCACCGGTCCAAAAGGCCGGCAGGTTGGGCTCGTTCCAGACCTCAAAATACCACTGCGCCACTTCGTCTATGCCATAACGCTCTACCCAATGCGACGTCAGGCGGCGCATCAGTTCAGCCCACTCTTCCTGGTGACGCGGCGGTGTAATGTTGCCTTTGTAGTGAAATACGATGTCGTCGCCAGAGGACAGTGTCGACGGCATGAAGGACAGTTCAACGATAGGGCGCATGCCGATCGATACCAGGAAATCGAAGATTTGGTCCGCGTTGAAAAACGAATAGATGAATGCGTCGCTTTGGCAAATCAACGTCCCCATGTCGTCGTCCAACAGGCCGTGGAACCGTACATATCGGAAATCGAGATCGGCCTTTGCTTGGCGCAACTGCGCCTGCCAGTCGGCGCGCAAGGCCAGTGTCGCGTGCCCGCTGCCAACGCAAGTGCGCCATGGGTGGTGCAATGGCCCAGATTCAGCGTTGAGGTCGGCAGTAAATGTTGTGGACATCATGGGCGGTGGAGCGATGTTTCCATATAACTCTAGCATTCTCTCCATGGGCACTTCGTGCGTTATCGAACAGAGTGGCGCGACACCGCCACATACATTGCTGCATGCAGGTTGACTACGACATCATAATCATTGGAACCGGCGCCGGTGGCGGCACACTCGCTTACAGCCTTGCGCCCACTGGCAAACGCATATTGCTGATTGAACGCGGCGGATTCCTTAAAAGGGAACAAGACAACTGGAATCCCAACGCCGTCTTTGTGCAAGCCAAGTACCAGTCCAAAGAAGTGTGGCACGACCAGTATGGAAAAGCCTTTCACCCGGGATCGCATTACTTTGTTGGTGGCAATACGAAGTTTTATGGTGCGGCATTGTTTCGTCTGCGGGAATCCGATTTTGGCGAGATCAAACACCACGGCGGCATCTCTCCAGCCTGGCCTATCTCCTACGCGGATATGGAGCCGTATTACTGCGCAGCCGAGAAGCTTTACCACGTGCACGGAACGCGAGGACTGGACCCTAGCGAACCGCCCGCCTCAGAACCTTACGCATATCCTCCAGTAGCCCACGAACCCAGGGTGGCGCAATTGGCTGATGGATTCACAGCACAAGGACTACATCCCTTTCCACTGCCGTTGGGTATCTTGCTGGATCAGGATGCCGCTGGTCATCCCACACGCCACAGCAAATGCATACGGTGCAGTGCATTCGATGGCTTTCCTTGCATGGTCGATGCCAAGGCGGATGCTCACATCATTTGCGTCGAACCAGCGTTGCGATACCCCAATGTGACGCTGTTGACCGGCGCGTATGTTGAGAAGCTGGGCACCGATGCAAGTGGGCGCAATGTGAACAGCGTGCATGTAGTGCGTGATGGGAATGACGAAACCTATAGCGCAGACGCCGTTGTCGTGTCATGTGGCGCAGTCAATTCTGCCGCGCTGCTGTTGCGATCGGCTTCTCCGCAGCATCCCAACGGGTTGGCGAACGGCTCCGATGTGGTGGGGCGCCACTACATGCGTCACAATAACTCGGCATTGATGGCGGTCAGCTTCAACCGTAACGAAACGGTTTTTCAGAAAACACTGGCGATCAATGACTTCTACTCGCGCGCTCCTGACTGGGAGTATCCGCTCGGCCATATCCAAATGCTTGGCAAATCGCATGGCGACACGATTAAAGGGGAATTGCCAGCGTGGCTGCCATTCAAGCCGGACTTCGCGTTAGCCGAAATGGCGGGGCATTCGGTGGATTTTTGGTTGACGTCTGAGGATCTTCCGGATCCCGATAACCGCATCACGCTGGACCCCGAAGGTGGCATCGTCCTGACCCTGAATCCGAACAACACGGAAGGCCACCACCGTCTCAGGGTGAAGTTGAAGGAAGTGCTCAGCGCGATGGATTTCCATCCGCATCTGTGGGACCGAAGTGTTTATCTTGGGCAGAATATCCCTATCGGCGGTACGGCACACCAAAACGGCACGATTAGATTCGGCGTCGATCCGGCAACTTCCGCTTTGGACATCCACTGCAAAGCCCACGAGTTGGACAACCTGTATGTGGTCGATGCCAGCTTCTTTGTATCGTGCGGAGCCGTTAACCCATCGTTGACCATTATCGCCAATGCACTGCGTGTGGCCGACCATCTGCGTGAGCGATTTTCCCTATAGGAGGCATATTTCGGCTGAATAACTATTGATAACATATTTTATCAATAGTAAAATATTCCCACCCCACAAGGAGCAAACCCATGGTGATCCCGCACATCGAAATGGCTGCCGCCGAAGCCGCTGCCCTGGCTCAATTGATCAAACGCCTCCCTTGGACCAGCGTGCGCGAATGGGCAGTGGACGACCAGGAAGCCCGCGACATGCAGGCGGCCTTGGAGCAAGTCCGCAAAGGACTGGTCGAGCAAGGCTTTCATCCGCGTTAAATCCATGCCCAGTCACGACCTCAAACCGGTTGCGAGCGCTGGCCGTATCCTCAGCGCCCCGGAGTTCCAGCAACTGGCCGAGGTCCCTACAGAGGCTCAGTGGTTCGCCAACATCGACAACCCACAGACGCGGCGCGCTTACCAAAACGACCTGGCCGGCTTTATCCGGTTCGCTGGCATCACTCACCCCACCGAGTTCCGCCAGGTCACCCGCTCCCACATCCTGGCCTGGCGCACCGATTTAGAAAAGCAGTCCCTGTCCGGCTCGACCATCCGGCGCAAGCTGGCCGCCCTCGCCTCTTTGTTTGAATATCTGTGCAACCAGAATGCCGTGCTGCACAACCCGGTCAAAGGCGTCAAACGTCCGCGCGTGGAAAGTCAGATTGGTAAGACACCGGCGCTAACCAATGCGCAGGCGCGCCAACTGCTGGATGCACCGCCGGCCGACACACTAAAAGGCATGCGTGATCGCGCCATCCTTTCCGTGCTGCTGTACCACGGGCTGCG
>JANXVI010000299.1 GCA_025351745.1 Rhodoferax sp. | reverse complement strand
TTGGTGTGCATGACCGTGATAGCGTAGGTCTTGTCTTTGGCCGGGCCGGCGGGCTGCCAATGGGAGCATGCCGACAGTGCCAAGATTGCCAATAGGGCGCTGGCAGGGGAGAGTGGCCTTAGGGTTTGCATGCACCCATATTAGCGGGAATGCTGACGTCGCCCGCCCAACGATGGCATGTCAAAGGAGTGCTGTAAACGCTACCTAAATGAGGTTTGTTGAGGCGTTGTGGGTGATACTTTCAACTAAATTTGGCTCTAGCCCTCGTGCAATAAGCGCTTATAGCTATAAGTTTTGTAGTAAATCACAGACTTGCCATATACGGTACCCGCCAGACCGCGGGGCGGGGCCGCATGAAGGCCTGGTCGATCGCGTCTTCGGCAGCGCGCACGGCCGCTGTGCCCGCATCCCCTTGCCGGATGCGTGCCTCAACGTAGGCCAGAACGGCTTTCCAATGGGGCTGCGGTCCACCGAGAGGCCCAAAGATTGCTTTGCTTTGGGCTAACGATTGGCTCGCTGCCGCAGCATCAAACTCTAACTCGAACAGTGCGCGCTGGAGCCACAGCGTTGCGCGCCGGGGGGTGTCGCCCTCAACCGATTTTTCGTACAGCGCGAAGCGGTCTTGCAGAAATTGCACTGCTTGCCGAGGATCGCCGCGCAGGTAGGCAACCAGCCCTGCGCTGCGGTTCACCTGGGCTGCGCGCTCCGGGTTGGAGTTGTTGAGCTGGGCCATATCGGCACGGGCCAATTGTTGGGCTGTGTCGGCCAGGGTCAATAGTCCTGAACCTGCCGCCGCATCGGATATCTGGCGATAGAAGTCGGCACGCGCAGCGCCGCCTCCCGGCATGGCCTTCGGCGCGGCAGCCAGCATGCTGGCCAGTTGTGCGTTTGCTGAGGCTTGCGGTACCGCGCCTCGCCGAATTTCAATGCCAAGCATATTGAGCTGTGTTTCCAATATTTGGCTTGCGGCGTCGGGTTTGGTTTTGAGTCGGTTCAACAGGCCCTGGTTGATGGCCATGCAATCGGAAAAGCGTCCGGTCTCGCAGGCCAGACTTTGCAGGCGGTCCGTGTATTTGATCGACAGGAGATTGTCATTGCCCATTAGCGTATCCATCTCGGCAATAACGGTTTCAAGGCGACCCTGTGTACCGTCGTAGCGCCCCATGCGTATGCGCATGGCCTCCAGGTTGCCTCGCATGATCAGTGCGTCGCGCACCCTTTGCCCGCCCAATCGGGCCAAGGCCGGTAAGTCGGACTCGATGGTGATCAGCGTGTCCAGGGCCTCCCGCCAAAGTCCCTGCTGGGTCAACAAAATGGCGGAGTCATTGACTACATCTACGCGCTTGTCCAAGTCGTTGGGGTACAGCCGGGTCATGATGGCTGCGCCTTCGATCAGGCGGTCTTTGGCCTCCTGCATGCGTCCCACTCCGGCCAGGCTGCCAGCGAGGCCTTGCACCAGCTTGCCATAGGCCTCACTTTGAAGGCCGTAACGTCGGGCAATTACGGGCAGCAGTTGTTCGTCAATAGCAAGGGCCTCCGGGTAACGGTTGAGCCGGCGCATCAACTCGGCCGCGTGCTTGCGTGCAGCCAGAGCACCATCGGAATCGGCCGATTCGGTTTGTACCAACAATGCGTGCATGTGTTGCGACTGCGCCAGTGCCACGTCGGTTCGGTTCAGCGCGTCGTTGGTGTCGGACAAGCGCTCCAGGAGCAGGGCATGCGTTTTTGAGTCATCGGCAAACTTCTTGCCCAGGTCTTTCTCAGACTGCTCTAGCAGTGTCAACACGGATGGCCATTTGCCACCATGGTTGTCGGGACTGGCGCTCTGGATCAGCTCGCCCAGGTAGTCTGCCACCTTGGTTGCGCGCTGGGCCTCAGCATTGGCCCGCTCGGCCTGCCATAAAGCTACCACCAGGCCGCTGCTGACCGCCAAAAATGCTACCGATGCCAGCGCCGCCACCATGCGGTTACGCCGCAGCCACAGGCGGGTTTTGTAGCGCCAGTTGCCACGCCGCGCGGCCACCGGCAGGCTGTTCATCCAACGCTCCAGGTCGGCCGCAAAGGCGCCCACCGTGGTGTAGCGGTCGGCGGGGCTTTTGCGCAGCGCCTTGGCGACGATGGCATCCAGGTCGCCCTGCGCGCGTACTGCATCCGTTGGCCTGCCAGCTGGCGAAGTGGGCGGGCCTTGCAGTGCCCGGGCAATCGACTTGGCCTCGATATGCACGATGGCATGTTCCAGCGCCGCGCGGTTGTCACCCGCAAAGGGCATTGCGCCCGTGATCAACTCGAATGCCAGCACGCCAAGCGAGAACACGTCGGCCGCAACACCGGTTGCCTCACCGGTGATTTGCTCGGGCGCGCAGTAGCCCAGCGTGAAGCCGCGCCCGGTAATATGGGTCAGCGCGGTAGGCGCTTCAGCGTCGACACCATCCATCAGCTTGGCAATGCCAAAGTCCAGCAGAGCGGGCGCACCGGATGCACCCACCAGCACATTCGATGGCTTGATATCGCGGTGCACGATGAGCTGCCCGTGGGCATATTCCGTGGCCCGGCATACCTGCAACAGCAGGCCTATGCGCTGTGCCAATTGCGGCGCATGGCCACCCGCCCAGTTGGTGATGGGCACACCGTCTATGTATTCCATCACCAGATAGGGCTCACCCAGGTGGGTGCCAGCATCGAGCAGGCGGGCAATGCCGGGGTGGGTCAGGCGGGCCAGCAGGCGGCGTTCACGCAGGAAGCGGTCCACCAGATCAGTCTGGCCCAGCCCGGTGCGCAGGAACTTGATCGCAGCATGCCCCTCAAAATGCCCGTCACGCCGGGCCGCCAGCCACACGGCACCCATGCCCCCTTCACCTATCTTGCGCTCCAACTGCCAGGGGCCAACGCGGTCATCGGCTTGCACCGTGGCGATCGCATCGGGCGCGGCGGCCACATTCACCTGGGCGTCAAATGTGCTGGCGCTGACGCCAATGAGGCTGGGCGCTTGTTCCGGGTGTGATGCCGAATGGTCCAGCTCTTCGAGCATGGCCTGCACTGCGGCGGCGTGCTCGGGCTCGCGCGCTTGTAGAGCCGCGACCCATGCCGCACGCGAACTGGGCTGCAGATCGGCGGCTTCGTCAAACAGGGCAAAACGCCGCTTCAGATCGGTGGGGTGGGCGGTCATGGTGGTGGCGGTTGTCTGTGCAGAGGTCCCATAGGCTAACGCACTCTTGTGCTGGGTGGTCTACTATTGGTTCAGACGCAAAATGGGCACGGAATGCGACACACATGCTTGCCATGCCGTGTGCCGCCATGGGTATGCAAGCCAAAAATACGATGTGAACCCTTTGCCGGACCCTCACAAGAGAATATTGACATGCAAAAACTGGTGGTGCGCGGTTATGCTTATCGCTGGAGGCCTCCAGTACTGCGGCGGCATGGGCGCCAATATTTTGGGCCGCAATTTGTGTAGCCCCGTGCGAGGCCCATGGGCCGATGGAGACGACTGGAAAACCTGGTGGGGACCCAACCCGCCTTTTGAACGGAGATACGCAAACATGAACGTGATCGACTCAAGAGTAGTCAACATCCATGAACTGAAGCTTGAGCACTTTGCGAAAGGTGAGAAGTTCGAATCCAACTCTGTGCGCATCGGACCGCTACTAGCTGCAAAAGACCTAGGCTATTCCTACGATGTTGTCCCCCCTGGTAAGTCCTCCTGCCCTTTCCATAGCCATCGTGCAGAAGAGGAGATGTTCTTTGTCATTCAAGGAGAGGGCACACTGCGATACGGCGACGAATCACGCAGAATCCGCGCAGGCGATGTGATCTGCTGTCCGACCGGTGGCCCTGAGTCGGCGCACCAGATCATCAACGACTCCGACGCCACGCTTGCTTATTTGTCGGTCAGTACCATTCTGCCAGCGGAGGTCTGCGAGTATCCCGACTCCAAGAAGATTGGCGCGTTCGGAGGTGCCATGAGGCACATGACACATACAAGCCACCACGTTGACTATTGGACTGACGAAGCGTAAGTGCTGGGCTTAAGCACGTGGTGGGCGCTCCGACTTTGCGAAGTATCCGCCAACATGCATAGCTCTTGTGAAAAGGGTACGATTTCATAGGCCTCGGTATACGACTACCGCTCCATCCGGAACGCGTCGATACGCATCCAGATACCCAAGCCTGTCGCATTCCACCCTTCCAATACGTCTTACAGTTGCAGGGCACTCCGTCTGCACCCCATCCCCCAACCCCAAGGAGCAACATGTACAAGATCCCTTCCAACCGCCGCTACTGCGGTGCGCTGACACTCGCTGCGTTAACCACCGTCGGCCTGGTCCTGCCGCTGGCTGCCCATGCAGACAAAATGCCGCAGCGCTTGAGCGCCACCGTCGACGGCAAGCTTTTCGAGAGTGATGACAGTGGCATCTTGTATCTGGTCCCGATCAAGGGCGTGCTCAACCTGATGGCCAGCACCAAGGGCGCTGGGGCCTACCCACCACCCAAAACACCCGTTGACCGGCTGTCGATAAGCTGCAAAGGATTCGATGGCAAACCTGTCAAGTTCAGCTTCCCCAAATCGGGGTACAAGCCCTGCGAGATCAGCTTCACCAAGGGTGACAGCAACAAGCCCCTTGGTGACCCGCTTGCGGAATACAGACTAGCCGACGGCAACCACCAGATGGAGATCACTTCGGTAAAGGGAAAAGTTATCGAAGGCACTTTCAGCTTTGAAATGGTGGACATAAAGACCAAGGCCAAAATGGCCATCACCGGCGGCACGTTCAAGGCCGAAGACCGCCAACTGTAACGACTAGTTACAGCCCCGGTCCGGGTAGCGATTCGTTGTCGCTTAAACTGCCGCGCAGCCATGCACGTGCGCCTGCGCGCGCCACAACGAGGACTAAAGCTTTGATGCCTACGGAATCTGTCGACGAGATCACGCCGCTTCTGCAAGCCATGCGTGCGGGGGACCAGGGGGCTGCCGCGCGGCTGTACGCATTGTTGTACCCCGAAATCAAACGTCTGGCCCATTCGCGCCTCTACGCAGTGGGCGGCGTCACCAGCCTCAACACGACAGGCCTGGTACATGAAGGTTTTTTGCGCATGGTTGAGCGCGTGGGCATGGCTGGCGAATCGCGCGCGCAATTCTTTGCCTATGTGGGCAAGGTGTTGCGCTCGGTAGTGCTGGACCATCTGCGGGCCAACCAGGCCGAGAAGCGTGGTGGCGACATGGTGCACGTCACGCTTTCGCAGGTGGAGTCCATTGCCGCTGTTGGACGCGACAACTGGTTTTTACTGGACACGGCTTTGGAGCAATTGCGCACACTGGATTTGAGCCTGTACGAGCTGGTCGAGCTGCGCTACTTTGCCTGCCTGACGGTAGCCGACATCGCCAAGCTGCTGGGCGTTTCCACCCGCACGGTGGACCGGGATTGGGTCAAGGCCAAGGCTTGGCTGGAGAGCTTGATCGAGAGCACTGCCTGAACCGGTTGTAGCGCGCCCGATCAGCTGCGCGCCATTACGCTTTCACTTGCTGCAGTCGCCTTGCCGCTTGGCCGTCAATGCGGTTTTGATCACACTGCCACCCATGTCATGCTGGGTCACACGCATATCCATGGTGAAGGTATCGTCAGTAACGGTGCCTTTGCCTTCAGCTGTCATCTTGGGTTTGGAACAGGTATATCGGATGCTGATGTCGCTACCCGTGCGTTTGACTTCGGGTGGTGTGCAGTTTTCCATGCCCTGCTGGTTGACATAGGCCTTTTGGGACGCAACATCTTGCGCAGTCACGCATTGCTTGAAGCTGACGGGGATACTCATACCAAACACTTCGGTTTTGGTGGTGTATTCGTATTGCCCGGGAGTGAGGTTTTGAGCTTGGGCGTGGGGTGCTGTGAGGCATGCAACGAGGGCGACGGATGCCGCCAGGCAGGTTAGGACGACGTGTTTGATGAACTTCATTTTTATTGCTCCAGAGTTTTGGGTTGCTAAATTACTTGCCAGAAAAACTGGCGAATGCCTGGGCTAGGAACGGTGCTCCCGGCTTGGCTGCAGATTGTCCGCCAAAGCCTGGGACCACTCCGCCCTGCGGGGTGTCAAGACTGAAATTGCAATCGCCGTCGGTGACGCGGGTGGGATTGGTCTGGTAATCCAATGGCAAAAGTTTCTTGTCGAAAACAATGGAAACCATTGTTTTGAGTTGTCCATTGACCAGCGGAACTGTTGAACTGAGCGATAGAGAATTGCCAATCGGAATCATCTGGCGCTTTCCGGTTCCTTGGTTTACTCCATAGAGGCGGCAACTAACACTTATCGACGTGAACAACGCTGGTATTTCCTTGATGTCCACCGGTACGTTCATTGTAAAAAGCGCTTGTGCTTGGGCGCCAACGTTGCAGACCAAGAGTGCGCAGGGCAACATCAAACGGATGGCTGTTTTCATTTCGTTTCTCCTGAAAAGCTTATAAAAAATTTAGTGACCCACACCGGTCATGGTGAAGGCAGGCAAGGTGACTGACTGGGGCGTAAATGGTTTTCCGGGAGGGCCGCCCTGTGCGGTGGTGTGATCAATGCCGGTCATCGTGAATGCAGGTAAGGTGACGGCTTGTGCGGTAAATGGGCTTGCGGTTGGGGCGGTGCCACCCGTTTGGGAGGCCGTATAGCCCATGCCAGTCATCGTGAATGTCGGCAACGTCACCACCACCGTACCAGGCGTGCCTGCCGGAGCACTGCCCGGCACACCTGGCGCATTGGCTGGCGGCGTGTCGGATTTACCCGGTTGGCGCAGGGTGGCTGTGGGTGCGGTCAAGGTACTCAGTCCGGTCGCGGCCCCGCCAAATGCCCCGTTGGACGACGGTAACGCTGACGACCGCCCTGGTGTGCTCAATGACGATACAGGGGCGCTGCCAGCGCTCAAGCCGGATGGCTGCGCAACCCTTAGATTAGATAGGGGTGGTTGCGAAGTGCTGGTCTGCGCCAGCGCCACAGTACTGCCTGCTCCTATGGCCACCAACATGGCTGCGATCGCCATATTGGACAGCGCCGCGCCAAACTTGCCTTCATGATGGGTTGCCACGCTCTCTCCAAATAATTGATTGATAGTCCGCTGACCGGATCATTGCCAAAAATTGACCTTCACCCGTTAAGACGCGGCGCGCGCAGAAAACACGACAACGTCGACGAAACTGTCGCGCTCCTTCAACGCCGTGGACGCAGCGTACAAGTAGCCCGGCCGTGGGATGCTTGTTCGCAGCGCTGTTGCGCAGCTGTATCGTTGCAGACATAGTTGCCAGGGCTGTCGGGCTGGTCGGTGCAGCCCGCAACCATCGGGGGTTTCAGGCCCAGGCTGGCGCCTGTGCCGCTGCCAAAGGTGCCAGAGCCTGCTGATCCGCCCAATTGGCTTGAGTTAGCACCGCCCGGATTTGAGCCCAGTTGTCCCCCTCCTTGATGAACCAGAATGGGTGGCGGGCGTACCACGGGAATGGCGGGAGGTTGCACTACTGCAGGAGGCACCGTGTGTTGGACCGTGGGTGCAATCGGTGTGGCGGGCACTGGCATGGTGACCACGGGATTCACCGAGGCACCGGGTGTATTGCCACCCACGCCCGGGTGCTTGTGCAGGTCGACACCCGATGCCAGGCTGGCTTTGGCGATGGCCTTCATCTTGTCGTCACAGGCGGTGAGGATCGCGGCCTGGTCTTTGAGTTTTGAAGGCGACAACTGATGGAATTCACCGCTCTGGTTGGCGGGGTTCGCGGCGAAGTCCTGGTACTGCCTTTTGCAAGCTGCGGCCACTCGGATCAGCTCTTCGCGGCATTCTGCCGTGTGGCAAATCATGTCGGCCCGCGGCGGCGGTGGGGCCAGAGTTACGCCATCCAAGGTTGCAGACGGTGGCTCGTTCGATGCGACCACAGTGAAGTTTTCGCTGTCAAAGTTGGCGCTGCTGGCGTTGACCAACAGTTTTCCGGGTTTCGCAATGCTGAAACCCGCAGGCGGTGTGATCTGGACCAGAAAATGCAGTGTCTTTTGCGCGCCTTTTTGCGGTCCCATCGTGCCATGGACCCAATCGGCCTTCATCGGAAGGATGCCAAACGTGGCGACGAAGGACTGAAGGCCTTGGGCCGGGTCGCCGACCTGTACACCATCCGCGGTGTAGCGAAGCAGTCCGCGCACCAGAATCACCCGGCCGTTGTAGGTGGCGCCACCAACGGTGATTTCCTGTCGGCTCAGGTCTGCGGCACCGGGGCAAACCAGCGTGAAGTCACTTTTCAGTGAGTTCGCCAGACTGGTGCAGGCAGCGCTGGCAGCTTGCCGCACGGCGCTGGGCAGGGTCTGGTCATCGCAACTGAGCGTGGCCGTGGTTGCGGCGGGGGGCGGGGTAGTGGTACTACCGGGCACGCGGATGCGCGGCGGTGGCATAGTGCATTTGGCGGCCTTGATGGCGGGATAGGCCTTTTGCCAGCCGATGACGGTTGCTACCGTGGGGCTGCTGTTATAGACCTTGGAGATCAACGTGTTCAGCACCGTGTCACGGTTGGGAAGTTCTTGGGCCCAGCGTGTGGGGTCCCCGCCCACAAAGCTTTTACCCTTTGCGTTGCGGGTTTTGTCACCCAGTGAGCCTGCGGCCCAGGCCACATCGCCGTTGCCAGTGCGCTTGGCATTGCCGCGTGCGTCCAGACCAAAGTCGCGAAAAAGCCGTTTCGCGAGGGCCTGCGTGACTGCGTCGTTCAATCCCGCGGCCCGGGCCTGATTGATTTGCTCCTGGGCCAGATGGCGACCATAGTACTCCGCAGCGCTAGGGGTCAGCAGGTCCCAGGTTCGGTTGTAGACGGCGCGCGTAAAGCCTGATCCGACAAAGTCGCGCGTGCCATCGCGCATGCCGTTGCAGGTCAGCAAAGCGGTGTCGTGGTACTGGTTGTGGCTGTCGAAATATTTTACGCACCGATCAAAGACCGGGCGGACAGTCGGAGTCCACACGTCGCGCGGGGGCGTGGCGGCCAGGCCTTGTGCTACCGACTCGACATACGGCTCCCAGTGCAGCTTGTAGTAGTTGCCCACAGGCATGTGCTGGGGGTCGTTGACCACGTCGTTCCAGCCGGTGGCCACTGCGCCCCCTACGGCCACAATGCCTTTGCCAAGGGGTCCCAGTTCGTCCAGCACCGCGGAGCATTGCTTGACCACTTTCTTGGTGCTGTTATAGACCTGCACCACAGTTTCGGGTCTCAGGCCGGCGTCGACCAACGCACACCCACAATCGATGCCGCCGGTCACTACTTCGGTACCCGGGATGCTGGTCAACAAGTCCACGGCGTTGTCTTCGGCCAGATTGACCAGTCCGCCTTTGAGGGAGTCTAGTGGCGGGGGCAGACCGGGCGCTTTGTCCAACGCCGACTTGACTGCTCCCAGTATCGGCTTGGCCACAAAACCGTAGATGCGGTCGGTGCAACTATCGTAGCTTTTAAGCGATTGCTGCGTCGCAATGCCTACCGTGATGCCCATCGCAATCTGCGGAATGGCGGGCGGTGGGGTGACCAACTGCCCCACGCACAGAGGCTTGGTGGCAATGAACTCCAGCACCTTGACCCCTTTTGTTGCGCCGTCCACCAGCGCCTCGCCATTGGCCTCCAGACACTTGTAAGCCTTTTCAGCCGCGCCAATGATGCTGGCGTGTGCGGGTACAACTAGCAGCATGGGGATAAGCGCACCCAGCAGATACCGAAGTCGGTGGGTGGTGCTGCGCAGTGCAAATCGGTAGGGCAGGGTCACGTCAATCTCCTCAAAAAGGTGGGGCTGTGTTGGTCCTGGGCAGGCATCTCAAGCGCTAGCCCTCCACCACTAAGACGGGGGCGGGTGCTGCTTTACGACATCCGCCGCATAAAAATATTTGTTGGCGAGGACTGTCGCATTCCAGGGAGCTACTGCGTCTTAACCACTGAGCAGGCCCATTTCAGGAGCTGCATGCCACCTACTGACTAGGAACTTTTATGTTTGTCAAACCTGTACCAGCACGTCCTATTGCCAAAGCCGTGACCACCCTTGCCCTTTGCTGTCTCGCCTGCACGGTGCTGCATGCCGAAGGCAATGACCCGGTGTCTGACCGATCGTCGACGACCCAGAAGTTGGAGAGCCTCCCCACCGTGGCGCAGGCGGCGCGGCCTATGGTCACGGTCTATGAGGTCACGTCCAGCGTGTCAGAGATCGAAGCCCGCGCCGCCACCGCCATGTTCACCACGGCTCTGGTGAAGAGCAAACAATTCCGGGTAATGGAGCGCAGCAAGATAGCCAACGGTGTGGCCCGCGAGCGCGAAATGAACCAGACAGGCGTGAGCAGTGGCACTAGCGCCACCAAACAGATCAAGGGGGCCAACGTGATTTTCGAGGCCACCATTTCTGAGGCCACCGCTGCCAAGGCCAGCAGCTCGGGTGGCTTTTCGATCGGCGGCATGCAATTGGGTGGAGGCAGCACCAAGGACGAGGTGGGCATGGACGTACGTGTGCTTTCGGTCGGAACTGGTGAGGTGCTGGATGCGATCAATGTGCGCAAGGAGGTGGCCGGCAGCCAAAATAGCGTCAGCGGCATCGGCAACCTGTTGGGTGCGCTGGCAGGGAACAGTGGCCAGGACCTGCGCGGCCTGAACCCGGATGCGTCCTTCCAGTCTGCCCGCAAAGAGGGCATGGACCGCGCCATCCGTGCGGTTATGGAACAAGCGATTTTTGAACTGGCCCAGCGGTCCAGCCAGTGGGTGGATGAATAGCATGCAGCAGCGTGTCGCAGTGCGCACCGGCCTACTGTGCCTAACCGCTGTGGCGACCTTGGGTTGCCCGATTACGTGGGCCACAGAACGCGAAGAATGGGTGCGACCCCAACAGCGCGAAGGCCGTGGTCCGCAGTCTGCGCAAATGGGCAAGCGCTTGCAATTCAAAGCCCCGCCAAGCCAGCTGATCGACACCTGGCGCTGCAACTGGAGCGAACCCTACGCACGCCCGGGGACGACCGGGTCCTGCTATGACGACCCGCGCCTGAACCATGATTTTTTGCTGGACCCTTATGTAACCCAGCGTTTAATGCCCCCCCTGCGCCCCCTGCTGCGACCCTACCCCACAGAAGAGCCAGCCCTCCAAGCGCCCGCCTCTCAATTACCGAGCCGCTAAGCTTCTCGACCAAGTTCCGCCCTTTTTTCTTTCACTTCATTGAATGTAAACACCATGACATACCCACGCCTGTTAGCGCCATTCCTCATCCGCAGCTTTGTAGGCGCGTTGCTGCTGACCGTCAATGCATTAGTGCAGGCTGCCAACCCGGTGCCGGTCAATGACCTGAAGGGCTTGACTGACCCCAATGGGCTCAAACGCTACACCGGGTCGATTCTGTTGTACCGCGACGATGCAGCCTATGATGAATTGAAGTTCCCCATGGGCAAGGTCACCTCCAAAGACGACCAGGCCGTTGCTGCACGCAGCCAAGACCACTCGGGCCAGCGCACCACGCTGCAATACCTGACACCGGCGGGCAAGTCGCCGTTGGAAGTGGTGCGCAACTACCAACAGGATTTGAATGCGGCAGGGTACAAGTCTTCATTCGAATGTGCCGGCGATGCTTGCGGTAGCGCAGACTGGATTCGGCCGGGCTATTTCGTATCCACCCTGGTGCCGGGCGCGTACTGGAACAATATTGGCGACAACAGCCCCGCGGCCTGCGCTGGTGGCACTGCCGTGGGAGAGTTTCGCTACGCGCTGCTGGACAACGCAGCCACCGGTTCCACTGTCGCTGTAATGGCCTGGCGGCCGGGCGATTCGTCGGTGTATTGCGATGAGACCGAGTACAAGAAACGCACCAGCGTGGTGGTGGTGAAGGTGGACACGAAGGCGCGCGAGCAGGCCATGGAAACACTGTCCGCAAGCGAGATGGGCAAGAGCCTAGACGCCAGCGGAAAGGTCGCCGTGTATGGCATTTTGTTTGACACCAACAAGGCCGATATCAAGCCCGAGAGCCGCCCTTCGCTGGAGCAGATTGGCGCGTTGCTGAAACAACAATCTCGCCTGAAGCTGCATGTTGTGGGACACACCGACAACGTCGGCACGCTGCCTGCCAACATCGACTTGAGCAAGCGCCGGGCAGAGGCCGTGGTAGCCGCACTGGCCGGCAGCTCTGGCATAGCGCGTGACCGCTTGACCGCAAACGGCGTTGCGAGTTTGGCTCCGGTGGCCAGCAACGGTGACGAGGCAGGCAAGGCCAAGAACCGCCGGGTGGAATTGGTGCTGCAGTAAATCTCAAACCACCATGTATCCGCAGATTCAAGTTATCAAATAGTGCCCTAGCCCTCGTTCAATATGCACATGCCGCTACATATTCAATAGCAACTAGATGATGGGTGGTTGACTGGGTTGAACACCGTGAGCCTGCGTCTGATCGGCACTCGATGGTACGGAGGATGTGGGTTGCCATTATTGCCCCGCGGCCTCACAATCTTTGGCAGCTCGAAAGGGCTGGCATGGCGCATTCGCGTTGTGTGCCTAACACCATGTTTGGAGAACCCAATATGAAAGCGCTATTGCCCTGGGTGTTGTGCTGCGTCGTGACCGCCGCGCAAGCAGATTTTACCGCGAAGCCGGTGGCGCCTATCAAGGCAACCATCAACCCGAAGCTCGTTGCGGTAGCACCCCCGCATGCGCTGGGCCCCGATCTGGCCATTGAGAGCGCCAGCCAAACCAGTCCAAATTTCTGGATCGTACGGGTGAAAAATATCGGCGGTGGTAAATCACCCGCTACTACGGTAAAAGTGACTTTGACCGTCTACCCGAAGAACGGTGGGCTCGGTAACCTCGTGGGTTTTGGCACTGCCCCGATGGACGCGCTGGAGCCCGGAAAGTTGACGGATGTAAATGTGGCGACCAATGTCAACAGCAACTCCACGATGATCGCCGAGGCGATTGTCAATCCTGACAAAAAGTTCCTGGAAACCAATTACGGCAACAACTACTCCACTAAACCTGCCGGCTATTAAGGCGTGATGGAACGCCAGGGTTCCATGAACCTTGGCATTCCTCGCATCGAAAGAAAGCCGAAGCGAATCGACGCTTCGGCTTTGTAGCTTGTCAGTCGACTAGTTCTGGTCCACCTTGAATTCGAGCCAGTCGCTCCAGTCGAACTGGGTTTTGGACAAGTAGGCGCGCACCTTCATGCGCCACTCCATGGCACCTTCGCCCGAAACCTTGAAGCCGCTAACACTCATGGAGGTGGTCACGCTGGGAAGCGTTTTGGAATTGGTCCAGCTGGGATCGCTGTACGGGCTTCCTGATGCAACCGCCCAGCCACCATAACTGTTCTTGTAATTGAACTCAACCTCACAGCAACCGACGCCTTTGCCCGCAAGTGCCTTGATGCTTGGTGGCAATGACACCTTAAACCCGATAATGCTGTCTTTTGATTTCTTGAATACGCCGCCTGACTGAGGTTGTTGGTCCAGCGAAAGTGTGGGCTTACCCTTCACCTCAGAGGTTGATGCCTTCGCCGTTACCTTGAAGTCAATCGTTTTGCTGCCTGTGCATCCATTCTTGCCGGTCACGCTAGCGGTCCAGGAACCCTCAGTAAGAGTACCAAAATGTGTGCCGTTGTAAAGCGATGGGCTGGCAGCCAGCGCAAGTGGCCCGACAGGATAAGGATTGTTGGCGTTGTCGAAGTTGCCGCCGTAGGCCGTGTTCCAAAGCCGCAAATCAGCCGCACAACCACCGCTTCCACTAACCTGCAGTCGTTGGGTTTCGTCTGCAGCGAAACTACCACCTGGCACTTGCAGGTCGGTGATATTGCCGGTGGCCGGCTTTGGTGCGCCTGGCAGGCCGCCTGCGGGTGGCACTCCACCACTATTGCCACTACTTCCATTGGGCTTGCCATCGCTGACGCCGTTGCCGACCTGGAATTCAAAGTACCAACCGACACTGCTGCCGCTGATCAGGGGGCCCTGGACTTCGCATACAGACTTGTCAAAGGCCTGCGCGTCGGCACGGTACTTGCCAGCCTTGAGCGGCCCCAGGTTGCTGACGCTGAATGGGAACGCAATCGGACTCGCGCTTCCATTGGGGCCACTGTCGACTCGAATGGGCCGGTCCTTCACCGCCAGGTCGTACACCGACATTCGGATGGCACAAGTGCCCACACCTTCCAGAGTCATTTTTCCGTCTGCCTTGCCTTCAGTAAAGCCGCTGACCGTAAAGCCTGTCGCGTGGCCCTTTAGAGCAGACTTTGGATTACCTTTTGCGGGGCTGGCATCCGGGGCCTTACCAGCTTGCGGGGCTGGTGAAGCGCCGCCCGACGGATAGCATCCCTTCGCATCGCGGCAGTGCGTACGGTAGTCGGCCAGTTTGGCCTGACCGGTGCAAATCGCATTTGCTGCAGACGCGGGTGCCACGGTGACAACAAAGGTGTTGTCATTGTCAATTTCCTTATCCAGGTCATCAGTCCCCAGCGGCAGAAAGTGTGCATTGATGAAGTGACCAAACTTGGGCATGTTGAGGTCGCCCACGTAGTGGAATGGCTTGCCCGATGCAAAGTTTGCGTTCACACGGCGCGTCCACTGTGCCCCCGTTTTTTTGTCGCTGATAGCAACATCGAGCGAGCAGACGCCGCTGCCAAAAATGTCCATTTGCAACGGTTGTCCAGCCAGGTAGTGCACGCCACCCGAGTCCATATTGGTAAACGCAAAATTGGAGAACATCCCAATGCTCGGGGGGGCGGCAACCACGGTGCCAAACACAGCCGATGCAGTGCCCTTGCAATGGGGCGAGTCGCCAGTGACTGTCAACGTGTGTTTGCCTCCAGTCTGGGGGTAGATGCTGTCACCCATTGGGATCGCATAGCCCTCAAGTGGAAACTTGACACTGCCTACTTCCTTCTTCTTGCCGTCAATGTCAATGGTCATTTTTTCGCAGACAGCAGGGACTAAAGCCAAGACGGACAGTTTCACCGTTTTGTCCGCTGACAGTTCCACAAAGGCATTGCTAATGTGGGCATCTACCACCGTACCGAAGACTGACGTAGCACTGCCTTTGCAATGTGCAGAGCCACCGGTCAAAGTCAGCGTGTGTTTGCCGTCGACGTGGGGGTAGATGCCGTCATTGCCGGGGATTGGAAAGTCAACCCATGGGAATTTGATGTTGGTCAGTTCCTTCTTTTTCCCATCAATGTCAACGGTCATCTTGTCGCATGTACCTGGCGTGGCGGCCAAACCCGACACCTTAAGGGTTTTGTCCGTGGCAAGTTCTGTATAGACCGTGATAATGTTGACCACAGGCTCGGCCTGACCGACCGGCAAGACCATGCGCTTGACCTCGAAGTTGGCCGACGTGCTGCCCTTGCAGGCACTGTTGGCTTCGTCTTTTACCGAGAAATCAATCCTGTACTTACCGTGCGGCAGATCCGCCTTCACAGGCCCCACCAAGCCCGACAGAGAGCCGGTTAAAACGGTTGGAGATCCGACCGCGGTGCTGATGGAGTTGTCGCCATCGACGGCGGTGTACACATTGGCGTAGAAGCTGCAATTGGTGCTGCTCGGATGGTCTGCGGTCAGCATGGCCGCCAGTGTGATATTGCCGGGCGCTGCGAACACCGTCTGGTTGAGTTCTGCCTTTTTGAGGGTAGCCTTGTCCGCAGGCACGGCGGGCTTGGGCGGCGCAGCCAACACGGGCTTGGGCGGTGGGGGTAACGCGGGTACCACGACGATAGGCGTACCCGCGAAGGTGCTGCCCGCGCAGGCCAGCACCGCGGCCAGCACTGTGGCGTGCAGCAGTTTGGATGACGCTGGCGCAGAGACGGATAGCGATTGGACGCACGCCGACAAGCGGGTGACACCGCTAGATGGGTTTGGAGACCTGTTTTGCATTTGTTTCTTTCGTTGTAAAGGGCGGGCCAAGTCGGCGTAACAGCCCATGAGTCGCGCTCAACTGCTGTGCGGTTCAACGCGTGGACGTATGTCTTCAAAGGCGCTGAAGTCTTTTGATTGACTGAGACCGCCAAGCGGTGACCCAAGAAACGTGCCAGAAAAAATATTCAACAGAATCAACGGTCTTTGCGTTCCATCCGGCGCGCAGTTGTCGGCATACGCCGACACCATTCAGGCTGCTGAACAAATAGCCCTTGGCACCAAGCGTGCGCCTTGTCTGGATCAGCGGACACGCGCGACCGCGCCCCCCTTATGGATGTCGGATATCCGTGAGCAGCTCTACCACGCGTCCGGTTTACGCAACAGCGCCCAAAGCGCTGGGCCTGCTAGCCAGAAGCCCGAAGCGGGCATCAACACCAACGCCACGCCACACAGCAACAGCAAGGACCAACCCATGTGGCCCAGGAATGCATATTGGCCGGCGCGTTCCATCGCGGTT
>JANXVI010000294.1 GCA_025351745.1 Rhodoferax sp. | reverse complement strand
AGCTAGCCAGTGTCACATTTAATGCGCAAACGCTAAAAACCGAGATTCCATGCGGGTTTGCAGACCATCAGTGCGATGAAGGGTTGCCGATTGTCAGATTTATCGACACAAAAGTTGCAGATTTATTTTCCTCTACGATTGAAGGCCGCGGCCGATCCCGGTGAGAAACTGCGCATCAGCAGGCTAATCGGTATCAAGCGGCTGGCCGCTGGTGTGACCGAAGAGCTCGATGCTGTCTATAAAACGCTGCTGAAGTAAGGCGCCTGCGATGGCTGCGCAGGCACCAAGGGACAAGCAAGCATGAAAGTTGCGGTGATCAATTTTTCAGGCAACGTCGGCAAATCGACGCTTGCGCGTCATCTGCTGGCACCACATATGCACGATGCACAAGTTATTTCGGTTGAGAGCATCAATTCGGACGCAACCGCCGATGCCGCAATCCGGGGCAAGCAATACGGCGATCTGCTACAAGCGCTGTCGCTTACGGACAATGCCGTGGTCGACATTGGCGCGTCCAATGTCGAAGCCTTGATGAATCAAATGAAGCAATACCGCGCCAGCCATGAAGACTTCGATTACTTCGTGGTTCCAACAGTTGCCAAAGCCAAACCGCAGCGCGACACCATTTCGACTATCGGCGCCCTGGCTAAGATTGGCATTCCCGCCAATAAGATCCGCTTGGTCTTCAACATGGTCGAACCGGACGAAACGTCAGAGCGTATGTTTTCAGGCCTGTTCGAGTACCACGCCAAAGAGAATAGATTCACGCTGAACCCGAAGGCGGTCATCGTCAGCAATGACATATATGACCGCGTGAAAGGCACGGGGCGAACCATCCGCGAGCTGTCGCAATGCAAGACGGATTGGCGCGCAAAGCGCGCCGAAGCCCGCGAAGCAGGTGATATCACCGGCATGGAAGAAGGGATCGATGGCCAAATGGACCGAGACTTGGCACAAACCGCACAAGAAAATCTGTCCGGAGTCTGGAAGATCATCAACGGTACCAAGAAATGAGCGGCAGCCCAACAACTGCACGCGATGCGGCCGTCAAGATTTTGATGTCTGATTTCTCCGACCTGGTCACGAGGTTGGAAAAAGCGCGAACCGAGCATTTCGAGCTGCAGGAAACGCAGCAGCTTTGTCACAAAGAACTGGATGCGGATCTGTCGCAACTCGGCGCCCTGGTGCAAGGTGCGCGCGTCGATCTTGGAAAGGCCAGCGAAGCGGGCCGCGTGATCGTCGCGGCCGCGCAGCGGTTGGAAAACGCCGCGACTCGCTTGGAGGGCGGTCCCACCGCCGGCGCGCAGCGCCCAGGCGCAGGCAGAGGCAAGCCGACGAAAAGCAACAAGGGCGCATCTGTGGCGCTCGCCCTCCTGTTGGTGGGTGTTACGGGCTGGGCGGGCTATGCCACGTACATGCTGTATGAGCAAAAGTCGGCGGTTCAGGTGGGCAAGGCCACGCTCAAAGCGTGGCCAGCGCTGGACACCGCGGCGAAACGAACGATTACAGTAGCGGGCTCACAGTAGCGGGATGGCCGCGGTGGGCCGCCGTGTGGCTTGATCAGTGAGGAACTGGCCCGCGCAGCGTGGCCACTATATGCGGCTGAATGAAGGCCAGTAGCGCGCGCCGGTCTTCGTTGGTTAAGCCCTTATTCAGGCAAAACTCGAAGAAGGCCAGTGAGGCCACTTTGGCCTCACTCGGCAATGAATCCATCATGGCCAGGTTGCACACGAAATCGGGATGAACGAAGGCCGCCACGTATTGAACGAGAACAACGGCGACGTCGTTAGACGGAGGTTTTTGGATCAGTTGAAGGGTAGGCCTCAACTGCTCAGGAAAGCGGCTCAAAACGTCTGTACTTGCGCCGGGGATCCCGGTTGGCTGCAACATAGAGGCATTTCCGTAGAGATTGATACCGGCCAATTTTACCGCCCTGCTTTTCACCTTCGCAGGTGAAAGTGAAAAGTGGATTTTCGGGTGGCGATGTCGTCCGCAGCCCACCGGACGCGCCGGTAAGCCGAGCGGCCCTAGGCCGCGTGCCAGCACGATGTTCAAGCGCAGCGATGGACGAGGCGGCCAGCGCCGCGACGGCGCAACCGCCAGCAGCTCCTGGCCCGGCTGGTTAGCCACTGCTTGGCATGGTGATGCCTTAAAAAAGCGCCATTTGGTCGCGCAGATTGATAGAAGGCGCGAACGTGTCCAAGATGGTTGGCGGTTGTGACTCGTTTTGCGGCTCGTCCTGCTGTTCGGCTAGCACGGCCAAAATTGCTTCAATGGATATATTGAGTTCGACCAGTTCAGGCCGTTTTGCCGCGTGTATCTCGGGTTGGATCACTGGTGCTGGTTCATCGGCGCGGCGCAGTTTGGTATCCCAAAAGCCCAATACGTGGGCGGGCGTGCGCCACTCTGACCACATTTTCAAGGATAGCGAATTGCCGTGGTAGACCACAGCCGGAACGTGCAACAGCGAAAGCTGGATATAGGCCATGTGGACAGAAACGATGTCAACGTCCACTGCGACAGCGTGCATATGTTGCTGGTAGTTGACCCCCGCATCCTGCATGGCGTGGGCGGCAGCAATGACCAATGCACCGCCACCGATGCAGGGATCAGAAACGGTAATAAATCCCTTACGTTCAATTTCGCTCTGTGTCTTGTCGCCCATAGTCATGAGGGCCATCATGCGACTGACCTCGTACGGGGTGAAGTACTGGCCCTTCCATGCGTCGCCCAGCTCCAAGCTCATAAAAAGGGAACCAAGGAAGTCGCAAAGACCGTCCTCCAGTGCCAGCACAACAAGCGCCAAGCCTCGCGCAATTTCGTTTGTTTCGTCCTTGGTGTAGCGGCTCACCGTCTTGAGATATTCGGCCTCGCGGGTGGCAAAATTGCGGTGGTCCACCGCGTTGCTGATGGCAAAGGCAGACATGGCCACAAAGTCGCGGAACACCTGCCAAAGCCCGTGCCGATAGCCGATGTTGCGCAGCAGCTTTCCCAGCTCGGCCTGGTGGTCGCTGGCGTATCGAATGGTTTTCTTAGCCATGCGCGCACGCTCCCTGCACTGCACTGCGGACCGCCCAGGCCGCGTATGCGTGCGCGTGGTTGTGCGCATCGATGGCCGTTTGCATGCCGCGCTTGGTTTTCTGGAAACGCGCAATCATTGCAAGGTAGACGCCCAGGGCTTCGCCACTGCCAGCACCATACTCGCCAATCCACGAATACCCCAAGGCGCCATCGCGCAGCGGATATTCCTTCAACCGAACGGCCTCTTTACCTGACTTGGCAAAGTAAAGGCCAATTGTTTTTTGACTCATGTTCACCCTCGTTTACTGTTGATCGCGTCGGCGTCATGCCGGGGCCGTGGCCCCGGCCGGTCGATCAGTATTCAGAAGGCAAAAGCAGGGTAGTCACGCTGCGGTCGGACTCGGTGATAACCCACAGTTTTTTGCCGTCCTTCATGGTGTAGGCGGAAAACACACGCGCACCGTGTACCAGCGCCTCGCGGTTGGTTTCCTGGTCTTGCGCGCACATTTCCAGCCAGTCGCCAGTAACGTGGCGGGCTAGGAAGCGAGCCGGATCTTGTTGGTTCTGCTCCAGCGCGTCCAATGCGCCGGGTGTGGCGCAGGCTTGGCCCAAGGTGAAAAGCGGCCGTTTCGGCGTGGCCTGGGTCACAACGTCTTGCGGCGTGTGGTCTTCTACTGCGGGTTGTGCTTGCATTTTGAAAAGCTCCGTAAATGGTGGTTGCGTTGATGGTGGTCTTGATGCTGGGGGTCTGGTCTGTTGCCGCCCTAGCGCGCAGGGGCTCAGCGCGTGCGCGCTTGAATCTGCTTGCGATAAACCGGATCGGTTTCCATCCTTTTCCCGGCTTCGACCATCTTCTTTCCCAGCGCTTGGCGCCAGGCCTCGCGCTGGATCTCTTCCCGGCGCGCACTATTAACGAAAGCGAATACATCGTCTTTAGCCTGAAAGACTTGTAGGGAGGCGGTCAGCGTTTGCATAGTCAGATCCTCGGTTGTGGTGGTCTAAATGCTGGGGGCCTGGTCTGCTCACCGTTGCCCCTCAACATGGGTTTAATTTTACCATGTATCTATTGTCTCACAATAGCAAAATCGTGTGCAAATGTGTCTCAGTTTTTCGCTGGCCAGCTGCGCCACGTTGACGCCAAGCCCAGGCCACCCACCCTTACTCTGAAAGACAAACGGGGCCACGCGAAGGGCGAATAGCCCTGGCCCGCAGGGCGCGGGGTAGGGGTATGGGGGCGAAGCCACCATGGAAGCGAAGCGAAACAGCCGTCCACGGCCGCACTGCCGGACTTTCGCGCGCGAAAGTCTATTGACGAGGCAAGCGCAAGCGCGCAGCGCCACCAGGCGCGAAGGCGTCAGGGATCGTTAGCCCAAAGGGGCGAGACAGCGCAGCTGGCTCGATGCGCAGCACCAGAGCCCGGCCCGCAGGGTGACGCCCAAGGGATTCTTCCGATCACAAAAGGCCTTCAGTGGTCCCCAGTCCAAAGTGCAAGCAACTGATCACGGCAAAGCTTGGTAACGCCGACACAAAAATCCAGCAGCTCGGCGCGTTGATGGCCTTCGGGAAGCGCATGCCAAAACTTTCGCGCTAGAGCAGAGCAACGGGCCCGGCCCTCCGCGTGCTGCAGCTCGCAACCGGCGATAACCTGCACCTGCAGGACACTGGCCAAAGGCAGTGCGGCCGCTAGAAGCGCACGAAAGGCCTTTGTGCCATGGTCTCTGACGAACGAATCAGGGTCGTGTCCTTCTGGCAAGAACATAAACCCGAAAGAACGCGCGTCATTGGCATGCGGCAAAATCTTTTCAACGGCATGCGATGCAGCCCGGCGGCCAGCATCGTCGCCATCAAAACAAAAGACCACGCGCTTTGTGATTGAGAGCAACTCAGCGACGTGGGCGCATGTACAGGAGGTTCCCAAGGTTCCAACAACCGGGAGAAAGCCCGCTTGTGACAGCTTCACGACGTCCATGTAGCCCTCCACAACCAAAGCAACTTGTTCCGCCTGGATAGCGGCCCGGGCTTCATATAAGCCGTAAAGAAGCCTGCGTTTCTGAAAGCCCTCACTTTCCGGCGAGTTCATGTACTTTGGCTGTGTGCCGTCCAACACCCGGCCACCGAATCCAACAATTACGCCAGAGCGGTCGCGAATCGGAAACATCACGCGGTCGCGGAAGCGGTCATAGCAGTGGTTATCGTCGCCATTTACGACCTCCAAGCCGGAGGCTTGGACGGTCCTTTCGTCATAGTTGCGAAGCACCGGCGACAGGCCGTGCCAACCAGATGCGGCGAACCCCAGGCCAAAGCGCCCAGCAGTGGCGCCGCTGACGCCACGCCGGCGCAAATACGTGACAGCTTTTGGCGAAGCCCGAAGCGACGCGCGGAAATGGGCTGCGGCGTCGGCCAGCAGTGCATGCACCTGCGCAGTAGGCGCACCGGATGTAGCGGCAGCGCCTCCGACAGGATCAAGCCCTGACGCTACCGTCGTGTTCATAAATGACATAGCGGTTCCCCATGTTTGCGCCGGCATCTTTCTTGATTTCCTGAATCATCAGGGCGGGCACACTCAAGCGAAGTTCAATCAATTTTTGCTGAAAGTGGTCGAGCGAGTGCGGAAAGCCGCTGCACGAAAACAAAGTGGAATCTTCGAGGTTCGTATAGACGTAGTCTTCTTTTTCTTCCTCATGGATCACCATAAAAAAGCCCTGCAAGGGGCGATCCCAGCCCATGAGGATCGTGATGGGCTGGCCTTGGTAGGTACTCTGGTAGCAATGCTGTGACATAGCTTCTCCGGGTTTAGGTAATTGGTGGGTGGGTGATGTGGGCGGGTTAATCCAGCCGCTCGCAGCGGCTCCATCGAGGGCCACTAAAAGGAGCCGCAAACATGGGCGAGTTGTCCCGCCCATTCCCCGCTTATTCGTCCGTCTGTTCTTCGTCTTGGTCAGCGTCAGCCACCACCGGCTGTGCTGCTGCTCGGCGCAAGGGTGTGGGCAACCATGCCTTGCCCGCCGTATGGGTCACGGCATGGACAACCGCATCGTCCTTCTTCATCTTTTCCAAGGCCTGCGCGGCTTCTTCCGAACTCGTCTCACGCACGATAGCGGCCAGTTTGGACTTTGGCACCAGATCAAAGTAGGTGGCCGGTGTCGCTTCCCACCATTGCGCCATGTCCAACCCCAAGGCCTTGGCCAGCGCATCGGCACCCGCATCCACAGTGGCAACGCTGTGCATGGCGTTGGTGCTCACGGCGGCGGCGTACACGAGGAATTCCAGCACCACGGCTTGCGGTTGGGTCAAGAACCATGAGAACCACGTTGCGCGGTCTTCGGGCAGCTTGGCTTCCCATTCTTCAGTTACGGCGACGATCTGGAGCGCTGCGCGAGAGGCTTCCATCGTGTCGCTGTTGCGTTTCAAGTCGCCATCGCACTCGCGCAGGCTGATTTTCAAGGGGGAATCCACGCTGGTGTAATCGAACATGCTCAGGGCCAGGGTGTTTGCCATCGCAGCGAGGCTGACGGCCTGATTGCCCAACATCGATGCCTGCATGGCTGCGGTCAGGTGGCTGGTGAGGTTCAGCATCAACCGTTCAGGGAATTCGGGCTTAGGAGCCTTGGGCTGCACAAAACCCCCTCCAACGCTACCGCCGCCACTGGTGGTCGGGGCCGCGCTGCGCACGACCAAGCCACGCAAAACCACGATACCCGCTTCACCTTGGAACGTCACCACGGCGCCGCTTGTGGTCTTGTCGAACGCGTCCATGTCGACACGGGTTTCCATGAGGGCTTCAATCTTGGATTCCAACGCTTCCAATTCATTTTCGACCTTGCGCTGCTGCTCCCATATGGAATCCTCGTCTTCCTCCATGGCCTCCAACTTGTCTTGCAACTCGGTGCGCGCGGCTTCCAGTGCCTTGCGCTGCGCGGCCTGTTCCTTGGTTTCCTTGGCGTACATCTTAGGTAGTTGTACAAATCGGCATTCCTCAATGTGCCCGTACTCGCTGAATGACTCGACCCATTGCCAGCCCTCGGCCAGCACCTCTGCAACCTGCTTTTGCAAAGCCTCTTCAAGCATCCATTCCACCAAGCCCACATCGCTGAGCGTCTTGGCGTCGGCGCTACTGGTGCTGAACAAATCCACATCGGTCGCGCCACCCAGCTTGAGGTAGTTTTGCAGGCCGACCACTTTCACGCGGGGGTCGTTCACTTCAACCGAAAATTCAGACAACTTGCGTTTGATATTGCTGGCACTGCGGCTGTGGGGTGCCAAGGCATTCCAAGTCGTCAATTGGCGTTCCTGGTCGTCCACACTCGCCAAGGCTGTCACTTGGTCAATGTCCATGGAACCGTCCCGGAAAAGGTCCATCAATACTGGGGCCACGCTGGCAAGGCGTAGGCGCTGCAGCACATGCTTCTTGGGTACGCCGAACTTGCCTGCAATCGCATCAATCGAGCGACCCTCGTCCTTCATTTTCTGATAACCAGCAAATTCGTCAGCCGGATGCATCGCGACCCTACCGAGGTTTTCGATCATGCTGACTTCCACCGCTTCGTCATCCTCCCCTTCCTTGCACTCGATCAAATCATCCAGACTGCCTTTGCCCTCAGCTACTCGCAGTATCAATGCACGGTAGCGCTGACCGCCAGCGTTGATACCGGCACGCCCCGTTGGCTTGCCCCCACCGTCAGTTTCGGGCGTAACTTGCAGTGGGTTCATCACACCCTGCGCGTCGATTTGCACCGCCAGCTTTTTGATGTCTGCCGGTATGACCTTCGTGCGCGCATTCTTGGATGAAATGAACAAATCACCCAAGCGGTAGAACACCGAGGGTTTGCTCATCGTCCTTGCCTTGGTATCAGCAGTATTCGTGTTGCTCGGCTGGTTTGCCGTCGTTATGAAACTTGGGGGGGATTCAAAGGCCATGTTAAAGCTCCGTAATAGGTTGATGGTGGTCCGAATGCTGGGGGCCTGGTCTGCTCACCGTTGCCCCTCAACATGGGTCTAATTTTACCATGGTGCTATTGTCTCACAATAGCTAAAGCGTATGCAAATGTGTCTCAGTTTTTCGCTGGCCAGCTGCGCCACGTTGACGCCAAGCCCAGGCCACCCACCCTTACTCTGAAAGACAAACGGGGCCACGCGAAGGGCGAATAGCCCTGGCCCGCAGGGCGCGGGGTGGGGGTATGGGGGCGAAGCCACCATGGAAGCGAAGCGAAACAGCGGCCCTGGTCCGCCCGCCCTCTCTTTCGCGCACGAAAGTCAATTGACGGTGCAAGCGCAAGCGCGCAGCGCCGCCAGGCGCGAAGGCGTCAGGGATCGTTAGCCCAAAGGGGCGAGACAGCGCAGCTGGCTCGATGCGCAGCACCAGAGCCCGGCCCGCAGGGTGACGCCCAAGGATGAACTCAGCTGCCAACCGGAACCGCGCACTCAGTCGAGAGGCTTCCAGCAGGTATTCCACTGTAGCTGTGCTAGACTTTCGCTTGTCACATTCCGTTTTGAACTTGGATTAAGTCCGCGGCCAAAATGGTGTTGATGATGGTCCTTGAACCGCCCGGCCTGCTCGCTGGGCGTTTCTTTTTGTGGAACCATGTCTACCAAGTCGTCAGTTTCATCGTCACGAAGCCACGATAAACCGGTCAAGCTGTTGGGTAACGCGGCCCATCAACTTCAAGGTAAGACAGTTATTTCAATCGCCGCGTTGCGCCTCGAATACCGGCGATGGCCTGGTCAACGGCTGCATCGGCCCGAGCAGCATCTGAGCAGCCTTTGAGGGCATCGAGCAAAGCGCCAAGCTCCAGCGCAAGACTCTCCGGCAGTTCCAAAGAGACACGAACCACGCCACCGCCAACCCCGGCCGTGGCCATGTAAGCGCGCTCGATGGATGCAACCGCGAGCTGTACGCGCTGCTGACTCATACCATATTCAGCGGCCACATTACCTTGCGTGCGCCCTTCCACCAGGACAGCGCGCGCCATATTGCGCGTCTGCTCAAGCATGCGTGGTTTGGCGGCCACTATGCGGTCAAATTCTTCAGGGGAGAGGCGCTGGAGTTTCATGTTTCAGTGATTAGGAAAGGTGTGCGTGATTTTCAAGCGCGAAAGTTCAATGCGACCCGTTACCCGTCTGTGGGTTGCAGTTTAGTAGGGCATAGGCCTGTGACAACCATCCCTTTTACAAACGCCAGCTAGCTGGCATTGCCGGTATCTCGTTCGAGGCGAACCTTTATCCTTAGGATCTGCGCCATTCACCAGCGCATGCACCATCGGCACACTATTGCTTCGACAGAACAATGGTCTGCATGGGCAACAGTCCCCCGAATTATGCTGTCACTGTGACTGGAGCTGCGATTGGTTGGAAAACCGATTGCAAATTGATCATGATGGTCAGCCAGTTGACGGCAAGAACATTCATGGGAACGCGACGAGGATTCAGGCGATCTGTTTCCGAATAGATAACCTCGTAGCGCCACTCGTCTTGAACTGCCAACAATTCAGCAGTCCTGGTCAACGTGTCCACGCGAAACACCATCCAGGGCGCTGGCTTCCATGTCGCTTCCTTGCCATCCACTATTTCGTCGTGCGCCAACTCCAGCTCAATCACGGGCATGGCAACCTTGGCCACCGTGCAATACATGGACATGTCGCCCTCGATTCGGGGCGATGCATGGAAAATGCCGCCTTCTGTAACACCCGTGAGATTGGGAATCAAGTCGCCAAGACGTTCATACAGGCGAGAAAAGATTGTCGATGTCATGGTCAAAACTCCTAGGTCAATGTTGATGTGGTCTGGTGGAACCCGGCTTTCGCGCGCGAAAGTCGGTTGGCGCCCTGCGGTCTGCTCACCGATACCAGGGCTTCATCGGCGCCCACGCCTTGCCGACGATATGATGTTACTACGGTTTCTATTGTTAAAC
This sequence comes from Rhodoferax sp., assembly GCA_025351745.1. GTDB lineage: Bacteria > Pseudomonadota > Gammaproteobacteria > Burkholderiales > Burkholderiaceae_C > Allorhodoferax. The sequence goes on along the minus strand of JANXVI010000294.1, from coordinate 6,119 downwards.
AATAGTAAATCCCGCAATGACTTAATCCATCTATCCGAGGTGACCGCAGCGGGCGAGCGCCACAACTGCCACGCGCACCACGCGCACCACGCGACAGCCTCGTGCTTCTTGGGCATGGCGGTACTCCGCCGTGCCCACTGACTGAACTACAGAGCATCGAGCCAGGTCAAGCGGTGATGTGCCGTTGCCACCAAGCGCAGCGACTGGCGGCGACTCATGACCGCGCTGCAGGTCACCGCTACGCGACAGCCTCGTGCCGCCTGGCCATTGCGGTACTCCGCATTGGCCACAGACCAAAGCTACAGACTCACGAAAAGGAAAGCGGTGGTGTTGGGTGCGTAGCCACCAGCGCAAAGCGCCATTCAGCAGGCAGCGTACGCGGCATGACCGCGCTGGCGGGGGTCACACGCAAGCATCGCGCGCCGAAGGTTCGTCACTGTCTGCCGCCTACGCGGCAGCTGACCAAGCTATTGCGAAGCACTACCTATATTCACATTGAGCCCGCTTGGGCATGGCGGTATTCTGCCGTGCCCACTGACTGAGACTACAGAGCATCGGACCGGGTGAAGCGGTGATGTGCCGTTGCCACTAAGCGCAGCGACTGGCGGCGACACATGGCCGCGCTGCTGGCCAACGCCAAGCGACAGCTTCGTATCGCCTGGCCATTGCGATACCCCGCATTGGCCACTGACCAGAGCTACAAACTCACGAGAATGGAAAGCGGTGATGTTGGGTTCGCTGCCACCAGCGCGCAGCGCGGTTCAAAAGGCAGCGTACCCGGCATGACCGCGCTGTTGGAGGTCACAGACCCGAATCTAGCGCCGAAGGAACGTCGCTCTCGGCCGCCTTCGCGGTAGCTGGTCAAACCATTGCGCAGCACTGACCCCTGTCAGCGTCCAGCACGTCAATGGTGTAGCCATCCAGCATACCAACAACCCTGCCCGTGACCGTCTCGGCATGGGCAGCGCAGGTCAGCGTCATCACAGCCGTTGTAGGACGGAAGCGGTTTTACAACAACAGGCGCATGCATTTTTTCTGCGCCTCTTGGATGACCTGGTGTCATTCGCTTGGATGCACCCCAGGCATAAACTCAATCCCGGTTCGCTTCACTAACTCCACATAGCTAATCGGCCTTGATCCGCGAGTGGCATTGTCATTTAGTTGCCAATATGCCCAAGCTCTGTTTTTGCTTTGGTCGTACACAAGCTTGAACAAATACGTGGGGACATGAACATGGCCTGGCCCAATGCTTGGGCTCTTGGCAATACTGGGCTCAAAAAATGGACCGGTAATGACATACACATCACCGACCGCACGTGCCGCATATTTTCGTGTTGCCATCTCCACTGTCTTTGCCCATGTGCCTCGGTTATGTTCTGGCGCCTGAGGCACCATATTTGCCAATGAAAAGCTCTGCGCCATCGCTTGGGCGGTCGGCATATCACCTGCCGGGGCCATGTGACCCCGATCAAAACCACTGCCTTTGTAATCCTCCAAACTGGCCCGTTCGACGGCGCGTAGCCGAGCATCAGCAAAAAACTTGTCGGTACGCTTTGCATGCGCATCCGCGATGGATTCGCGATTGAGCTTTTCAGCGACAAAAACAGGGGTCTTGCTCTCGCCGGAATGCAGAACCGCAAAGCCGTCGTAACACAGGGCACGGTCAGTCGCGTGCGAGGTCACAACGGGCGGCTTGGCATTTGCAAAAAACTGAGGACAACCTGAAAAATCAGCACCTGCATGACTGGCATTGACCACCAACAGGACGAGGGTGGCAATAGCCGAACGGGATAAAGAGTGCATCCGATTTTTCTCTATCGTTGTGCCACTTTTTGAATGACGGCCTGGGCAATAGCGCTGGCAGTCAACTCTGCGACCCTCTTGTCAAGCACAAGAGCCAATAAGCCTGCGTCATGCGCTGCTTCCAACGGATCACGCCTGAGCGACTCAATCAGTGCAGTTCGCAACCAATGACTGAGCGCCGGATCTGCGGCCATCATCTTCAAGTCGTCATCGCTCGGCATGAATGTTTCCCTTTGTTTTTACGATTGCGGACACATAGTGCGCGTATTACCGTCTTAAGCCGCGACCAGAATGCGGCGACGCTTCACAATAATGACCGGCGCTACTACTGTCTTCTGCGCCGAGCGAGAATTCTGGTACACCTCTTGCGTCGTCGTCGCCGCCGCAGACATCGCTCGAACGAGCTGACCTTTATGCAAAGACGAAATAAAGTCACCTACGACTTGAACATATTCTCCTGCCCGCGTTCGCGCAAGCGCGCCGACCTAGGCTCCGCGCCTGACGCTTCCTAACAATCGAAGGTCGTCATCAGGGCCTCTTGCGTAGGTGTGGCGTACCCATTCCGCTTCGCCAAGCCGCACTATCCATCTTGGCTTTCTGGTTCTTTCCATGAAAATCCGTTCAAATCAAATCGTAGTCCGCCGACGTCGGCCAGTTGACGGTTTCCATAGTCTTTAGGGCCTCGCCAATTTTCTGTTGCGCAAGCTCAAGCTTGTCGAGGACTTCTGTTCGGTCTCGATAAATACCGTAACCATTGGTAACGGCACCACCTTCCAAAGTTTTGTGCGCAACATACCAAGCAGCCTGAATTTTGGTGCAAGCCTCTTCCGCAGCCGCCACCTTTAATTTTGCTATCTTTGCGTTTGTCATTGAACGTTGATGTCCTCAGGCATGCTGCGATGTGAGAATGACCCTGACACAAGCTCTCAATCCGCTAGTGCGGATTTAATCTGCCATGCTTTCACAAGTGTCTGCACACGTTTGTGCCCGTCAGGCACCAGGTCAAACAAATCGGCTTTGCCCCAGCGCAGAGCATCCAGGCATACAAGCATGTCGTCACCTATGCAAACGTCAAATGTGCGGAGGTCAAACAGGTCGTAGGGGTAGGCCCGGCCGTTGAACGTACTGGCCAAAAATTGCGCAACGCGACCCGCTTGCCCAGCGTGCGAAGTCTCTGCAATTTCTAGCAAACGGGCGAACGCGTGAGCGGCTTTTGCCTGTGCCTCTTTCGCACGGACATCCCATGCGTCCGATTCTGCGAACATGGAACGCAGATCTACCTCTTTAGCTGTTTGTGGTTTTGGGAGTGTCATGATTCGCTTTTCCTTTGATTTCTAGCCTACAAACAGGCCTGCCAGGCCGGACGCAGTCGTGAGCGCAACTGCAATCCCCCTCAGCAACGCTGCACGACCATTCAATTTTGCAGAAGCCTCTGACTGCTTCAGAAAACCTGCACTCCAACCCATCTGCGATAGCAATGCGTCCCCTGGCTCTCGATCTCCCCAAGCTGGTACAACCTCAACCTTGCTTGATTCATACCAAAGCCAGGATGCCCGGATGCCAACGGCGAAGCCACTTAGTGCCAAAATAATCGAGAGTATTCGCACGGTTTCCTTCAATTGGGCTTGTTTTATTGCACGCTCTCGTCATAAGACACCGCAGCATCGAACGGTGTATCTCCCTGTGCCTGGGCATCGGCAAAGAAACCAGGCTCAGCCCGTGTTGCATTTTCCGCATCGTTCCGGCTCCATCCAATGGCCATCAGCTCTCGCACCACTTCGTGCAGCCAAAATTCATTCGCGTTCGTCATCATTCGGTTTCCTATCAAAGGAGATTGACTTTGGTGCTCTCATAGAAACCTTGCATCAGTCATGATTGATTAACACTTGGTGGTTTCCTAAAGGTTGGGCACGCTGTCTAGCCATGTTGACCTCAGCAATTCGACGCTGAGCGAAATGCAGAGAAAGAATGGTCGAGGTTCTTTTTCGATCATATCTGGCGCCAAGCGTCAACATCAAGGAAAGTTGAAACCACCAATGGCGCGACGGCCCAGCCGCACTGGACACCCTATGCGGGGTGGCGTGAAGTCGTTGGCCAGTAGTTTGACAGGCTCCATTCAAACCCAGCGGATGCGGTCGCCCAGTTCGGGCAACCCGCCTCACGCGCCGCATACATGGCTGTGCGCCGGACATCGGCCCAATTACACTGCTCGTCAGTCAATGCCAGATCCGGGTCATCAAGCTCTTGCATGTCTGCTGCATAGGCACACGCGTGTGGGTGCACATCGGCGGCGTCGAACACAGCCTGTGCAGCAGCCAGCCCGCGTGCGATGTCAGAGTCGCTGGCACGGGTTGCCTTTAACACCAGTTGGCAACCTTCTGGCGCTTGGTGCCTATCGATTCGAATTGATCTCATGGTCAGGCCCTTGCAATTGGAATATCAGAAATTTTCGTAGTGTAGTGAGGCGTTCGCCGCTCCTGGCGCATGCCCCATTCGCGGTGCGCATCGTCCAGCCCACTACTGGCCACCTGCAGCGTTCCCTTTCCAAAGCGGTTGTTCAACACGTCCATTGCCTTCATCAGGCGGCCGCGCTCGGCCACTTCGGCGCCGTCGTCTTCCAGATCCAATTCACCCTGTACCAAGTAGTCCGGCGCCAGGTCCAGCAACATCACGCCAGCCTTGATCAAGTCAAACCCTGGCTGGTAGATTTGGTGCAGCCCCGCCATCGCGGCATGCACTATCAGTGACGTGTCCGAACTCGGTCGGCGCAGAGGCACCACCACACTGCGGTGGTACTTCGGCCCCGGCCGGTACGGTGATGTGTGGGCGAACACCAGTACGTTGCCTACTACACTCCCCTGCTTACGAAGCTTCTCCGCAGCCCGGCTGGCGTATTCGCTCACCGCCTCCAGCAGCGGCTCCAAGGCCGTCACTACGCGTCCAAAGCTGCGGGTGTGGGCTATCTCCTTCTTGGCCGCTGGCACTTCTTCCATCTGCACGCAGGGCATGCCCTGCAACTCGCGCACGGTTCGCTCCAGCACCACGCTCCAGCGCCGGCGCACCGTTGCAGGGTCCAGCCGTGCCAGCTCCAACACAGTGCGTATGCCGCCCTCCTCCAGCTGCTCGGCGATGCGTCTGCCTACTCCCCACACATCACCCACCGCGGTCGCGCCCAGCACGGCCTCCAGTTCGTCCCTTGGCAGCGCAGCCAGATTGCACACCTGAGCCAGCTCAGGCGGGTAGCTGCCGGGCTTGCGTTCGGCTGTTTTGCTGATGTAGTTGGCCAGCTTGGCCAAGGTCTTGGTGGGACCGATGCCAATGCCACACGGAATGCCAGTCCACACCAAGATGCGGCTGCGCACCTTGCGCGCCCGGTCGGTCAGATCACCCCGTACACCGTCCAGGCCGATAAATGATTCGTCAATTGAGTAGATCTCCTGCGTGGGGCCTAGCCCAGCGGCCAGGCTCATCATGCGGTCGCTCATATCTCCGTACAGGGTGAAGTTGGCCGACAGCGCCACTAGGCCAGCGGACTCTGCAAAGTGCTTAATTTCAAACCAGGGTGCACCCATCTTGATGCCCAGCGCTTTGGCTTCGTTACTGCGGGCTATCGCGCAGCCGTCGTTGTTGGACAGCACCACCACCGGCATGCCGTTGAGTGAGGGGCGAAACACCCGCTCGCAGCTCACATAGAAGTTGTTGCCGTCCACCAGGGCAAAAGGGCCTGCGCTCATTTTGGGAACAGCTTGACGCTACCGATCACCACACCGAATATTTCCAGCGTCTCCCCTTCGCCAAACAGGATGTCGGGAAACGTCACGTTGGCCGCCTGCAGCTTCACCCGGCCCAGGCGCTCGTAGAGCTTTTTGACCGTAAACCCCCCGTCGAGCTGGGCAATCACGATATGCCCGTGGCGTGGCCGTACCGCCTTGTCGACCACCACAATGTCGTTGTCGAAGATCCCCGCTCCGATCATGGAATCACCCTTCACACGCAGAAAATAGGTGGCCTGGGGGTGGGTCACCAACAGTTTCAGCAGATCGATCCGCTCGCCGGGAAAATCCAGCGCCGGCGACGGGAACCCCGCTTTCACCACGTCCCCCACCAATGGCAGTTCCAGGCCAACGCCTGAAAACTGCACGGGCGTGTCGTAGGGGATGAAAACACTGTTCATGTGTACGGGCTATCCACTTAGCTCCTTGGATACCACTTTCACCGACTTTGGTGGGGTAACCACCTGTTTGTAGGTCACCGGCGAAGTTACAACAGCCTGCTCCAGTAGTCGATAGAAAAGCATGCCGCGTGATGACGATTTG
>JANXVI010000250.1 GCA_025351745.1 Rhodoferax sp. | reverse complement strand
TGCCAGCACCCAGATCGAGTGTGATGGCTTGGCCAACGACCTGCAGCAAGACGGCTTTGACGCCGTGGCCCTGCACGGTGCCCTGAGCCAGGGTCTGCGCAACCGCCGCCTGATGGCACTGCGCAATGGCCAGGTGCAAATTCTGGTGGCAACTGATGTGGCTGCCCGCGGCATTGACGTGCCCACCATCACCCACGTGTTCAACTTCGGCTTGCCGATGAAGGCCGAAGACTACACCCACCGCATTGGCCGTACCGGCCGTGCCGGTCGCGATGGCCTGGCCATCACCTTTGCTGAAATGCGCGACCGTCGCAAGATTTTCGACATCGAAGCCTATACCCGCCAGCCCATCAAGGCTGAAACGATTCCTGGCCTGGAGCCGCAACAGCGCGCTCCCGAGTCACGCCCCAGCTTTGCGGGTCGTCCCAATCCAGGTAATGGCTTTGGCGGCGACCGTGATCGCAAATTCAGCAACGGCCCCCGTGAAGGTGGCTTTGGTGGCAACCGCAGCAGCCACGGCGGCGGCGGCTTCGGTGGACGCCCACCGGCTGCAGGACCGCGGGAATTTGGCAACACCGCACGCGACTTCGGTGGCGCTGCCAAAGAAGGTTTCAGCTACGAACGCAAGGGTGGTTTCAACGACCGCTTTGCCGGCGGCCAAGGTGCACCCCGTGGTGATGCACGTCCTCCCCGTGGCGACTTTGCTCCCCGCGGTGATTTCCAGGCGCCACGTGGCAACTTTGACGCCCCTCGTGGTGACTTTGGTGCTCCGCGCGGTGACTTCGCTGCCCGCAAGCCTGCATTCAGCAAGCCCATGGGTGTAAAGCCCGGCAATGCTGGCAAGGTATTTGTGCCCCGCGATGCCAAGAAGCGCGCCGCCCGCACGTTTGATTGATCGCCACTGTTGACGGCCCGTACGTCAGCCAACAAAAAAGGACCTTCACGGGTCCTTTTTTTTGCGCGTGTGGTGCTCAAGCCATACCGTTGCGGCTGGCCAACTCCACAAACAGGCCGGAATGGTCCAAGTCGGCCAGGCCATGATCAATGCCCTGGGCATACAGCTGTTCGAACAGTGCGGTGATGGGCGCATCAAACCCGATTTCGCCAGCGGTGGCTAACGCATTGCGCAAGTCCTTGAGCTGTACCGACATGCGGCCGCGCGGCGTGAAGTCTCGCTCCACCATGCGTTGACCGTGCACCTGCAAAATGCGGCTGTCGGCAAAACCGCCGGTGATGGCTTCCTTAACCTTGCCCATATGGGCGCCGCCACGCTCGCACAACAAGAGGGCTTCAGCCACGATGCCAATTGTCGCGCCGACAATCATCTGGTTGGCCAGTTTGGTGAGTTGGCCCGCGCCCGTTGGGCCGACATGGGTCGCTTTGCCGAATACTTCGAACACCAGCTGCGCCCGTTCAAAGCTACTGGTTTTGCCGCCCACCATGATGGCCAGTGAGCCGTTGTCTGCGCCGATGGTGCCGCCAGAGACTGGCGCATCCAGGTAGGCTATGTGCCGCTCGTTCAAACGCGCCGCATGGTCTCGCGCTTCCACCGGTTTGATCGAGGACATATCCACCACCAGGCTGCCGGAGGGCATGGCATCGGCCACGCCCAAGTCGAACAGGACATGGCCGACGACGGCTCCGTTGTCTAGCATCGTGATGACCAAATCTGCATCGCGCACCGCATCGCCGGGCTCTGCGTGGACGATGGCCCCCGCGCTGGCCAGCCGCTGAGCCTTGTGCTGCGTGCGGTTCCAGACGTGGACCGTGTGGCCCGCTTGGCACAGGCGCCGCCCCATGGGGAAGCCCATCAGGCCAATACCCAGTACCGCAATTTTCATGCTGTCTTCCTTCGCATGGAGCCAGAATACCCCGCCTTCCGACCTGTAGGTTGAGCGTTCGACGGGGATTGCTGTCAGGCGACTGACGAGCCACTAACCCGCGGTCACATCAGCAGGTGTTCACCCGCGTTGTCGCCGCCCAGCGTGACGTAATTCACCTTGCGGATGTCCATCAGCTTCTTGCCACCCGAGTAGCTGATCGAGCTTTGAATGTCTTGCTCCATCTCGACCATGGTTTGCGCCAGCTTCCCCTTGATAGGCTCCAGTATGCGTTTGCCTTCCACGTGCTTGTATTCGCCCTTGTTGAAGTCGCTGGCCGAGCCGTAATATTCCTTATACAGCTTGCCATCCACTTCCACGGTCTGGCCGGGGCTCTCTTCGTGGCCGGCCAACATCGAGCCAATCATGACCATGGTGGCGCCAAAGCGTATGCTTTTGGCAATATCGCCGTGCTCGCGGATGCCACCGTCGGCAATGATCGGTTTGGTCGCAACACGGGCACACCACTTGAGTGCGCTGAGTTGCCAGCCGCCCGTTCCAAAACCGGTCTTGAGTTTGGTGATGCACACCTTGCCCGGGCCGATGCCCACCTTGGTCGCATCGGCGCCCCAGTTTTCCAGGTCTATCACTGCTTCGGGCGTGGCCACGTTGCCGGCAATGACGAAACTGCCAGGGAGCTTTTCCTTCAAATGGATGATCATGTCGCGCACGCTGTCTGCGTGGCCGTGGGCGATGTCGATGGTGATGTAGTCGGGCGCAAGGCCCAAACCCACCAGCGTATCCACGGTGGCATAGTCGGGCTTCTTGACCCCCAGCGAGATGGATGCATACATGCCCTTGGCCCTCATGTCCTTGACGAACTGCACGTTGTCAAAGTCAAAGCGGTGCATCACATAAAAGTAACCGTTTTGCGCCAACCAGACGCAGATGTCTTCGCTGACCACAGTTTTCATGTTTGCGGGTACAACAGGAATCCGGAATTTGCGTCCGCCCAGTTCTACGCCAGCATCGCACTCCGAGCGGCTCTCCACGCGGCACTTGCGGGGTAACAACAGGATGTTGTCGTAGTCAAAAATTTCCATGGTCCAAGCTCCCAGTCCGTTAAGTTGACAACAATGGGCGCTTGGATGGGACCCAGCATAAAAAAACCGGATCCCAATTGCTTGGGCCCGGTGACTGATTGTATACAAACTCGGCGGATCGTGTGCAAATCCTTCACACAAACGCAGGCGACCAAGTGCGTTACATATGGCCCAGCAGCGCGTCCTTGACCTTGGCGTCAGCCGGAAAATCACCCATCCATACGCCCATGCCGGCCTTGAAGAATTCTGCTTCCCGATAGGGTTGTCCCTGCAGTTTGCCACCGAGGTAGATCACCAGACCGGAGATCGGCACCCAATCCAGCGTCATTACTTCGCCGGGCTTGAGCAGGCGGTTGGCCTTGAAGATGTCGCCAATGCTCATCAGGCCGGGAATAAGCTTGGCCCGGTCACTCTTTCCTGCCGTCTCGTCCACGCTGCGGTTGAACATTTTTACAATGGGGCCGGTATCCACTTCTTTGACGGCTGTCAGGACCAGGCGTTTGGGGCCGGGCACGGCGAACAGTTCGTCAAGCGTTTTGAATTTCTGTTTGGCGTAGATCTGGACCACGTATGAAGGCACTTTGCCGTTGGACACCAAGCCTGCTCCATTGAGCAGCAGTGTGTTGTTGTAGATGCTGAGTGTGTCTTCGACTTTGACGCCACCGACATCGAGTGTTGCGGACACGGCGGGAACGTGCACCAATAGGGCGGTGGCCGCAGCCAGCAGCGACTTCAAAAACAAGGATGTAAGAGTCATTCAGCACGTAGCCTTAACATAGTGGAGCGCAATCATGATACTGGCTGTTACATACTTTTTGTAGACATTCGGGAAGATACCTAGTCGACGTTGACAGCAGTGGCGCGGGCCTTTCTACAATCGCTTATGTTTTCAAGCCCCGCAGGCGCTGCCTTTGCACCTTCTTCTCTCCTGGCCACCCTCAATCCCGAGCAATGCGCAGCCGTCATGCTGCCCGCGGAACACGCGCTGATACTGGCTGGTGCCGGATCGGGCAAGACGCGGGTGTTGACCACGCGAATCGCCTGGCTGTTGCAAAATGGCTACGTTTCACCGGGTGGCATCCTGGCAGTAACCTTTACCAACAAGGCGGCCAAGGAAATGATGACGCGGCTCGGCGCCATGCTGCCAGTCAATGTGCGCGGGATGTGGATAGGCACCTTCCACGGCCTGTGCAACCGTTTCTTGCGCGCCCATTACAAGATGGCCAACCTGCCGCAGGCCTTCCAAATACTGGATACCCAAGACCAACTGAGCGCCATCAAGCGTCTGTGCAAGCAGAACAATATCGACGATGAGCGCTTCCCGGCCAAGCAGATGCAGTGGTTTATCGGCGGTTGCAAGGAAGACGGTCAGCGCCCCGGTATGGTCGAGGTGCGTGATGAGGAAACACGTCGAAAGGTCGATATCTATCAGTTGTACGAAGAGCAGTGCCAGCGCGAAGGTGTGGTCGATTTTGGCGAGCTAATGCTGCGTTCGTATGAGCTGCTGCGCGACAACGACCCTATCCGTGAGCACTACCAGCGCCGTTTCCGCCATATCCTGATCGATGAATTCCAGGACACCAACAAGCTGCAATACGCATGGATCAAAATGCTGGCCGGGCAAGGCACAGCGGGTGATGGTGTCGCTAGCCCCGATACGCCGGGCGGTGCCGTCATGGCCGTCGGTGATGATGACCAGAGCATTTACGCCTTTCGCGGTGCGCGTGTGGGCAATATGGCCGACTTTGTGCACGAGTTCAAGGTGCAGCACCAGATCAAGCTGGAGCAGAATTACCGCAGCTACAGCAACATCCTCGATTCAGCCAATGCGCTGATCAGCCACAACAGCAAACGCCTGGGCAAGAATCTGCGCACCGACCAGGGCGCGGGCGAACCCGTGCGTGTGTACGAGGCACCCACCGATTTCGCCGAAGCCCACTGGATGGTCGAAGAGATGAAACAACTGGTACGCGACAACGGCACCGAGGCGGGCTTTGAACGCAAAGAAATCGCCGTGCTGTACCGCAGCAACGCGCAAAGCCGGGTCATAGAAACGGCGCTGTTCAATGCCGCTATGCCGTACAGGGTCTATGGCGGGCTGCGGTTTTTTGAACGGGCCGAAATCAAACATGCGCTGGCCTATCTGCGCCTGCTGGAGAACCCCAACCACGACACCAGCTTCATGCGGGTCGTCAACTTCCCGGCGCGCGGCATTGGCGCCCGTAGCCTGGAGCAGTTGCAGGATCTGGCCCGTGCGAACGGATGCTCCCTGCACGATGCGGTCAGCGCCTTGTCTGGCCGCGCGGGGGCGGTGATCGCCGGATTTGTGGCCAAGATCGACGTACTGCGTGAGCAGACGGCGGGTATGAATCTGCGTGACATCATTGCGCAAATGCTGGATCAGAGCGGGCTGGTTGAACACTACAAGGCCGACCGTGAGGGAGCGGACCGGCTGGAAAATCTGGACGAACTGGTCAACGCGGCCGAAAGTTTTGTGATGCAGGAAGGCTTTGGCCGTGATGCTGCCGCCCTGATTGTGTCGGCGGCAGGCCAGAGCCCAGCGAGCCAGGGCTTGGATATGAATGCCCCCGATTTGCCACCCGACGTTCCGGGGGACACCGGCGAGACCCTGTCTCCGCTGGTCGCCTTCTTGACCCACGCTGCGCTGGAGGCGGGTGACAACATGGCCCAGGCCGGTCAGGATGCCATCCAGTTGATGACTGTGCATTCGAGCAAGGGTCTGGAGTTTGACGCGGTGTTCATCACCGGCATGGAAGAGGGTTTGTTCCCGCATGAAAATTCGATGAACGACCGCGATGGGCTGGAGGAAGAGCGCCGCCTGATGTACGTAGCCATCACCCGCGCGCGCAAACGTCTGTACCTGAGCCATTCCCAGTCGCGCATGTTGCACGGCCAGACCCGTTTCAACATGAAGAGCCGCTTTTTCGAGGAGCTGCCCGAGGCTGCATTGAAGTGGTTGACGCCCAAGAACCAGAATTTTGGCCGGAGTTGGAATGCAGACTCTGCTATGCAATCAGGAGCGACCTACGCAGGTTCCACGAGGGCTGGAGGCATGTTTGACCAACCGGTTGCCCGCAAGGAAGAGGCCAGCAAGCACGGTTTGCGTCTGGGCATGCTGGTGTTCCACGCCAAGTTTGGCGAAGGCACCGTGTTGACGCTGGAGGGGGCGGGCGACGATGCGAGAGCCCAGATCAACTTCCCACGGCACGGTACCAAGTGGTTGGCACTGAGCGTTGCCAAGCTGACTCCGGTGCCCTAAAAGAGCCCCACAGCCAGAGGAGTTCATTTGCATTCGCTCCAGATCCGTCAGGCTGCGCGTTTTGCTCCGTGTCCCCCGCCCGTTCCGGGCTCCTCCTTTACCAGCGCGAAACGCACAGCCTACGGATCTTGCGATGTGCTGGAGTACGCTCCACTGCATGGTGTATTTCTTCTTTGTGTTCTAACCCTCCAGCAGCAGGCATGGCTTGGGTATTCTGCGTAGTTAAAGGAGGAGCCGAAGGCGGGGGACACGCAGCAGAATGCCCAAGCCATGCCTGAGGCGGGCGAGAGAACGGATCCCTGTCAATAAAAATGGAGACGTAAAAAAGCCCGCACAGAGCGGGCCCTTATTTACAGCGATGCGGTTTTACCGTCCGTTGATGCTTGCAACCTGCAACAGCTTGTTGACGTCTTTGTCGTTGGGCAATGCATAGTCGAAGGCGCGGATGATGCGGCTGTCTTCGGTGCGCACAAACTTCAGGCTGACATAGGTGAAGTTGGCAGCGGCCGAGTAAGTACCGACCAACACCATGCTGGCGTTGTGGCTGCGGGCAATGTCCTTGATCTCGCGGGACAACAACAGCTCACCGGTTTCTTCGCGGATGAATACGTCGCCGCGCAGTTTCATTTCCTTGACATTGAAACCAGCGCTTGCCATTTGCGATGCGTACTGCTCGGAAAGCGTGCGGCCCAAAGGAGCCGTGCGGCGCATGTCGTTCACATTGACGATCGTGGCCACCAGGACAGGCGTGTCAGCACTACGGTCGTAGTTGGCAATCAACTGGCTCACCGCGTCCTTGTTCAGCGCGACAAACCGGCTGGCAGCTGCCTCGTCATACGTGGGGTCCATTCGGACACTGCTGGGCGCGACACAGGCACCTAACACGGCTACGGCAGCGAGTGCCGAAAAAATCAGTTTGAAGTTCATGGGCCTACTACCTTGTACATACGGAGTGATCGCATTTGCATTTGGGCTTTCTCGGCTGCTGCCTGGGCATTGACTGCAGGGTCGGGGACGGGAGCGGTGACGCAGCCAACTAGCAACGCCGCGCCGGCACCGATTGCCATTTGCATCAGAGTTTTGGGAATCAAGGTAGCCCCCTTTATCCAAGGTTATTAAAACAAAGACGCTTTTTTCGCGTCATCAACGTATTTCATTATCAGTCGACCAGAACCATAAAAACAAGACAAATCAACACCTTCGACCGCTTTTTTCATGTTGTTTGGCGCATTTGTTGTGGCTTTGGCAACACCTGAACCTATCAACCCCCGTATTCCCGTTCCAACGTCTTGTTGCCTTTGCGCCCGCTGATCTGCCAGGCCGTGCGCTCGCCAATCAGGCGTGCCAAGTATTCCAGTTCTTCGTCCGTGTGGTTGATCGCGCGGGCGGGTGTCAACGCGGCACGCCCGTCCAAAAGGGGCTCGGCCCACATGGCCTGGTGGTAACTGGATTCGGAGAGTTCACGGTCATTGCCAGAGGCCAGGTCTACAACCCCGTAGCAGTTGCAAAAATAGCTCCGTCCCCCCCGCTGGGGAAAAACCTCGGTGTAAACCCCTGTGCCGCGAATGCCAGCCGTCAACGTGGGCGTCACGATCTGGCGGCTGCTGCCCTTGCCCCAGACACTCACCACAGCACCGGTCAGCAGACGCAAAAGGCTCACTGCATTCAGGTTAGGCCCACGCTCCACCGTTAGCACCGAGTTTTGCCGCACATGGAAGGCGGAGTTGCCGACGACAAAAATGAGTGTGGATCGCGGGCCGGTGATGATTTCGTCGCCCGTCTGGACCGACTGGTTGGGCAGCAAGGGCTGACCATTGACCGTGGCATCACCATTCAGTTCCACCACATTGCTGCGCGACTGCGCATGGGCCATGCTCAGGCTACCCACCGCAGTCCACGCAGCGGCGGCTTGCAAGAAACTACGCCGCCGGAACCACAGTACCTCGGTTTCGTTGCGTCCTTCTAGACAGTGCTGCGTCATGTGTCATCTCCTGGAGTGAAATCAAAGCTGTCTTGAAACGTAAAATAAATCGAAGTCGTTACCATGGCAGCTATGAGCATGGTAGCCGGGTACAGCGCGGCGGCAACGGCATCCGGGATGCCAAAGACTTGCACCAATGTTGCCATAACGACGATGAAAAGCATAAAGATACCTATCCACGCCAAGCCGAACACGGTGTAGGCCCAAAAATTGCGCAGGCAGGCTACCAGGCTGAAAAACAGGCTTTTCAACGGTGGCACGCCATGCCAGTACAAGAGAGCCGGCGCATGCCAGAACATCTGGGTCAAAGGCAGCGACAACACGGCGGCTACCAGTGCGGCCATCTGAAAGTCGCCCTGCTGGAGCATTTCGGGCGTCGCAGGCCCGCCATATATATACAGCTTGGCAAACTTGCCACCGTCTATCAGGGCCGTGCACCCCAGCAGCAATGCCAGCCCCACCGCGTACAGCACGCCCAGCGTAAGCATAGCCCGTAACTGCAGGCGCCCGGTGTGAAAGGCGGTGAACAGAACCCAGGGCATTGGGAATTTTCCGTCAGCTGCATCACGGGTGGCAGCCATCAGGCCTAGCGTGGCGCCAGGCAGCAACACCAACATCAGAGCCGCGCCGATCAGCGGAACCATGCCCAGAATGGACATCAACGCTATAAACAGGAAGAACAAACCCGACAGGGCCAGTGGCTGGCGGAAGAACGTTTGCAAGCCCAATTTGACCCATTGAATACCCCTGCTGGCCGGGACGATGTGAAGTTTCATGCAGTGGTCGTGGGGGTGAGAGTCAAGGGGTAGAGGATACGCTGACGCAGCACCCGTTGGAAGTGTTCGGGGTCATGTGCCTGCAAAACCGCCGCTTCGCGCGGCAGATAGAGGTCCCATAAACGCGAGATCCAGAAGCGCAGCGCGGCCGCGCGCGCCATAGCGGGCAGCAACTGGCGCTCTTGGGCCTGCAGCGGCCGCACGTTGGCATAGGCCGACAGGAAGGCGCCGGTGCGCTCCTCGTCGCTGGCACCGGTGGCCAGGTCTATGCACCAGTCGTTGAGGCACACCGAAATGTCAAAGAGCCAAGTGTCGATACCGGCAAAGTAAAAATCGAAGAAACCTGCGAGAATCGGCTCAGTTGCCTGGCCGTCTGCGGTCTCGAACATGACATTGTCGCGGAACAGGTCGCCGTGTATGGGGCCGCGCGGTAATGCGCTATAGGCGGACAGCGTGGATACATGGTTTTGGTAGGCCAACTCACTGCATAGCGCAGCGGCCTGTTCCTGAGACACAAACGGCAGGATGACGGGCACCGTCTCATTCCACCACGCTAGCGCCCGCAAGTTGGGTTGCAGCATGTTGAAGTCGCGTCCCGCCAGGTGCATGCGCGCCAACATGGCGCCAACTTGTTTGCAATGCGCGACGGTGGGCGCCAATTCGCTCTTGCCCCGCAGGCGGTTGACCACAGCGGTGGGCTTGCCTTGCAAGGTATGCACTACGTCGCCGTCGTGGTTGGTAGCGGGGTTGGGCACGGGAATGCCATGGTGGGCCAGATGCTTCATCAGCCGCAGGTAGAACGGCAACTGTTCCATGCTGAGCCGCTCGAACAGCGTCAGCACATAAGGCGCCACGTCGGTGGTGACGAAATAGTTGGTGTTTTCGATGCCGCCCGAGCAGCCCGCCAGCGTCTGGAGGGTCCCCAATTGAAGGCCTTGCAAGAATTCCGTGGCCTCGTCGAAAGAGACCTCTGTGTAAACCGCCATGTGTGTCAGCCAGCCCCAAAAAAGTCAGAATCCCACCGTGCCCCAGACGGGGTCCGGCCGGGCGGGAGATGGATTAACAAAAAGTTTGCAGCGGATTGTAGAGTGCGCGTTGCGCCCGCAGGCGGCGTGATGACCGGCGCGATGTATGAGGTTTCACCGCCGGGCCGCCCCAAGGTGAAACGCGCCCCCCCTTGGGGTGCAGCGACCCGCAAAGCGGCGGAGCGTGGGGGTACCAATATTTGTCAAGGCAAAATGCACGCATGACTGACAAGAAAACCCTGCTGCTGGTGGATGGCTCCAGCTACCTGTACCGTGCCTTTTTTGCGGGCGGCGGCGATATGAGCATCACGTTGTCCGATGGCACGGTGCAAAAGACTGGCGCCATCCGCATCATGATTAACATGATGCAGTCCTTGCGCAAAGACTACCCTGCCGACTACATCGCCTGCATCTTCGACGCCAAAGGCCCGACCTTTCGCGACGCCATTTATCCGCAGTACAAGGCCCATCGCGACCCCATGCCGGATGACCTGCGCACCCAGATTGCACCCATCCATGAGGTCGTGCGCGCCCTGGGCTGGACCGTGCTGGACGTGCCCGGTGTGGAGGCCGACGATGTGATCGGCACGCTGGCGGCGATCGCGGCACGCCAACGGATTGAAGTCATCGTGAGCAGCGGCGATAAAGACCTGGCGCAGTTGGTTGACGAGCACATCACCATCATCGACACCATGAACGGCAAGCGGCGCGACCTGGCGGGTGTAGAAGCCGAATTCGGCGTGCCCGCCCGCCTGATGCTGGACTACCAGACTTTGGTCGGTGACACGGTGGACAACGTGCCGGGGGTCGCAAAAGTCGGCCCCAAGACGGCGCTGAAGTGGCTGCAGGAATACGGCTCGTTGCAAGCCGTGGTCGACAATGCGGCCCACATCAAGGGCGTCGTCGGAGATAACTTGCGCGCCGCACTGGACTGGCTGCCCACCGGTCGCAGCCTGCTGACCATCAAGACGGATTGCGACTTGCACGATTGGTTACCCGAACTTCCTGCTATGGATTCGATAGCTGCAAAAGCACAAGATACGAGGGCTCTGCGTGCTTTTTACGAAAAACATGGGTTCAAGGGGCTGGCCAAGGCGCTGGGGAGTGACGATGCGGCGGCGGCTGGTGCCGGTGGCGCAGCAATGGTCGGCCCAGGAAATGGAGTCGGATCCACGCCGCGAAGTGGAGCTGGCTCTGACTCCAATTCCGCGCGCCAACCATCATCGTCCCCCGGCCTCTTCGACGAGCCCGCCGCCGCTGCCGTACCCCGCACCACCAACCTGGCCTACGGCACCATCCTGACCTGGGATCAATTCGACACCTGGCTGGCAAAAGTGCAAGCCGCCGATCTCGTCGCGCTGGACACCGAGACCACCTCCTTGGACGAAATGCGTGCCGAGATTGTCGGCATCTCCTTCAGCGTCACGCCCGGTGAGGCCGCCTACATCCCGCTTGCACACCGCTATTTCGACGCGCCGACCACCGCAGCGCTGGGCCGCCCCGAGCAAGGCGACACCGCCTCGGGGGGCAGCGAAACACACGCAGTGGCGAGCGTGGGGGCTCAACTGCCCCGCGAAGAAGTGCTGGCCAAGCTCAAACCCTGGCTTGAAAACCCGGCGTCAAAGAAGCTGGGCCAACACATCAAGTACGACCGCCACGTATTTGCCAACCATGGCATAGAGGTGCAAGGCTATGCCCACGACACCATGCTGCAAAGTTACGTGCTCGAAGTGCACATGCCCCACGGCCTGTCCAGCCTGGCCGAGCGCCATTTGGGGCGCAGCGGCATCACGTTTGAAGACCTGTGCGGCAAGGGTGTCAACCAGATCAGCTTTGACCAGGTGGATATCGCGAAAGCGGCCGAATACGCGTGCGAAGACTCGGACCTGACGCTCGACGTGCACAACATGTTGTGGCCGCAAATCCAAGCCAACGACAAGCTCAAGTTCATCTATGAACTGGAGATCGCCAGCAGCGAGACGCTGTACCGCATCGAACGCAATGGCGTGCTGATCGACGCGCCGACGTTGGCGGCACAAAGCCACGCCCTGGGCCAACGCATTCTGCAATTGGAGACCGAGGCGTATGAAATTGCCGGGCAACCCTTTAACCTCAGCAGCCCCAAGCAGTTGGGCGAAATATTCTTCGACAAGCTAGGCATGCCGGTGGTCAAGAAGACCGCCACCGGCGCCCGCAGCACCGACGAAGAAGTGCTGGAAAAACTGGCCGAAGACTACCCGTTGCCCAAAAAGCTGCTGGAGCACCGCGGCCTGGCCAAGCTCAAGGGCACATACACCGACAAGCTGGCGCAACTGGCACTGCCCCGCACGGGCCGGGTACACACCCATTACGCGCAGGCGGTGGCCATCACCGGGCGACTCTCCAGCAACGACCCCAACCTGCAAAACATTCCGATCCGCACGCCCGAAGGGCGGCGCGTGCGTGAGGCGTTTGTGGCGCCTGCGGGCAGTGTCATAGCCAGCGCCGACTATTCGCAAATCGAGTTGCGCATCATGGCCCACATCAGTGGTGACGAGGCCTTGCTCAGCGCCTTCCACAGTGGTCTGGACGTACACCGTGCCACCGCCGCCGAAGTGTTTGGGGTTGCGGTAGACGCGGTGACAAGCGAACAGCGCCGCTATGCCAAGGTCATCAACTTTGGTCTGATCTACGGCATGAGCGCGTTTGGCCTGGCCCGCAATTTGGGCATCGACAACACCGCGGCCAAAAATTATATCCAGCGGTATTTCGAGCGCTATCCCGGTGTCAAGACCTACATGGAAACCACCCGCGCGCTGGCGCGGCAGCAAGGTTATGTAGAGACCGTGTTTGGCAGGCGCCTGCAACTTGCGGGCATCAAGAACGCCAAAGGCGCGCAGCTGGCGGGCCTGGAGCGCGCTGCCATCAATGCGCCCATGCAGGGCACCGCGGCCGATCTGATCAAGCTCAGTATGAACAAGGTACAGCAAGTGCTGGACGATGAGAAGCGCGGGACCAAGATGATCATGCAGGTGCATGATGAATTGGTGTTTGAAGTGCCTGAGCATGAGGTGGATTGGCTCACGACCGAGATCCCACGCTTGATGGCCGGTGTGGCAGATCTCAAAGTGCCGCTGCTGGCCGAGATCGGTGTTGGCCCCAACTGGGACAAAGCGCATTGATTCTCGTAGACTGTGCCGGTTTATCCTCACCTGACCCAACCCCCTCCACCGAAGGATTGAAGCTATGCTGACTGCAGACCAAAAAGACGAATTCAACGCCTTGCTCCCTGGCAAGTCCACGCTAGCTGGCGCTACCCGCCGCACCGCGCTCAAGACCGCACTGGGTGTGGGCTATGCCGCTACGGCCATGCCCATCATGGCGCAAACGGCCGTCAAGACGTCAGCGGCGGGCTTGGCTGCTGGTGAAGGCATTTATGACGTCGCCGGTTTTTCGGTGCCGTTCTATTACGCCGCGCCGGAGGGCAAGAAGAACATGCCAGTGATCTTGGTCATCCAAGAAATTTTTGGCGTGCACGAATACATTGCCGACACCTGCCGCCGCTTCGCCAAAGCGGGTTATCTGGCCATTGCACCCGACCTGTACGCGCGCCAGGGCGATGCCAGCAAGTTCACAGATGTGGGCAAATTGATGACCGAGGTCGTAGCCAAAGTGCCTGATGACCAAGTCATGGCTGACCTGGACGGCGCTGTGCAATGGGCCAGCGAAAACGACGGCAATCCCAAGCGCGTGGGCATAACCGGCTTTTGCTGGGGCGGTCGTATCACCTGGCTGTATGCCGAGCAAAGCAAAAACGTCAAGGCCGGTGTGGCATGGTATGGCCGCTTGGTCGGCACGGCATCTGCCCTTACGCCCAAGCACCCCCTGGAACTGGCCGCAGATCTGAAGGCGCCGGTGCTGGGCTTGTACGGTGGGCAAGACGGGGGCATTTCGCTGACCACCGTTAATGACATGAAAGACGCACTGGCCGCGGCCGGTGCCAAGGGCAACAAGGCTGCCAAGGCTTCGGAGTTTGTGGTGTACCCTCAGGCCCCGCACGCCTTCCATGCAGACTATCGCCCCAGTTACCGCAAGGAAGCGGCAGAAGACGGATTCCAACGCGCGCTGGATTGGTTCAAGGGCCACGGCGTGTGACGCACCGGGTCGATGGTGCACGTGCCGCCCTCAGGGGCGGTTTTTACCTTCCTCTTTAAGTGTTTTAAGGCTCTAGCCCTAGTGGGATATGCGTAAGTAGCTATGACTTTGATAGCAATCTTGATAGGAACCATTGTTGCCGGCATCGGCTCGGTGTGGTTGGCCGCAGCCCTGAGCTTTGGCGCACTGGCCCGCTATACCCAGCACATGCTCAGCATGGCAGCCGGAGCGCTGATGGCCACTGCCTTCATGCACCTGCTGCCAGAGGCGTTCGAGGGCCGAGCAGCTGCGCATGACCTGTTTTTGACCTTGCTTCTGGGCTTGGTGTTCTTCTTTTTGTTGGACAAGGCCGAGCTGTGGCACCACGGCCACGAGCACCACCACACGGGTGAAACCCACCGGCACGCGCATGGACATGTGCACAACCACGCGCACGACCCGGCGCACGACCACCCGCCCGTGCAACCCGGCAGTTGGGCCATCCTCACCGGGGACAGCGTGCATTGCTTTGGCGACGGAATCTTGATCGCTTCCGCCTTCATGGCTGATATGCGTCTGGGCGCTATCGCATCGCTGGCGGTATTGGCTCACGAAGTACCGCACCACATGGGTGACTTGATGGTGCTGCGCTCGGGCGCCAGCAACAAGCGCATGGCCTTGGTCAAGGTGTCGCTGGCGGGTGCTGTTACCGCCCTGGGTGGCTTGGTCGGTTACTGGCTGGTGGATTCGTTGCACAGCTACCTGCCGTATTTTTTGGTGGTGGCGTCCAGCAGCTTTGTATACGTGGCGCTGGCGGATTTGATTCCGCAGTTGCAAAAACGGCTGAGCCTGGCCGAGACCTTGGCCCAGGTCACCTGGCTGGGCTTGGGCATCGGTTTGGTGACCGTCATGAGTGGGTTGGCCCACGGGCATTGACGCTACCTGGGACGGTGTTGTTGCCGACAACATATTGCACAAAATAGCGCAGGGTCTTACCGCTCAGCCAGTCATGGGTTCGATGTGAACGTATGCGCCGGGCAAGTACGCTGCTAAAGCAGAATGTACCGCTGGGACAATGCGCTGAGCCAACGGTACTCAATCGGTCGTTCACGAAACGGCCGCAAAGTTGACCTGGAACTGTGATCTCGCTGTTCAGAGTTTTGATCAATGGCAGCAACCTGCAAAGAACATGTAATTCAGCGACCGCCGTTTCACAACGCCCCTCTGTTTAGCAACGGTGAACGAACGCACCCGTGCAGCGCGCCCATGCGCGAAGACTTTCCTGTCGAACGGGGAATCTCGTAGTGCCTCATACAGAAAGAAAATGGGCAACCCCACACGAGCGTTCGCTGGCGTGCTGCGACAGGGAAATAAGGCGTTCCAGCTTATAGACTATCGGGGCCAATTAGCCTGACCGCAAAGTAGATTGAAAAAGGACGTGCGCTTAGGCGCAGGCGTGACCCTGGTTCGCCTTTATATTCGAGCCGGAATGGTCGACGAACTGCATATGGTTATCAGCAACAAATCGTTGGGGTCTGGTGAAGGCCTGTGTGAAGGAACCAACAACGTCGCACGCGACGACGAATGCGTGGAAACAGTTGGACCCGATGTCGTCACCCCAATACGTCCATTGAAGAAGAACTGCGCCTGAACACCGTTTGGAGTGCGTGCGCGTCGTACAGTCCGCGCCCAAAGACGACGTCAATGCCCGCTGGTAGGGGGGTTTCCGCCCGGGCCAGGCACCATCTTCTTGCGCAGTTCGGCATCCAGCCCTGCGGTTGCGTGCATGTCGGTGTCCACCATGCCGGCGTCCAGGTCGCGCTTGGCTTGCACGATCTTGGGGTCCGGCGCTGCGGCAGCGCTGGATGCCGATTCGTCTTTTTCGTGCGGTAGCGGCAAACCTTTGCCCTGCGCAGGTGGTGTCGAGCCCGGCGCTATGGGTGCTTTGCCAACGAGGTCGGGTCCGGCGGAATGATTATGGGGTTCGGTCATCAGTGTCTCCAATCTCCAATGGGGGTAGCTCTGTTTAAGCACACAGTTAGCAGTTTGGAACACACGAGCCCAAAGCGTATGTGCGCGAGCGCACCCTGCATGCGCAGCCCATGCCATAAGCTGCAGTCTTTCGAAACGTGTCCAAAGTACTGCAAAAGAAAAATAGATGCCCAAGCGATTGAAAAGTACTTTTTGGACACGCGCCATGCAACGGCAAGTTGCCTCCCTGACGCGCAAAACGCTGCGCGCCAGCAGCAAGCTGGTGAAGGCGGCTGCGTTTAAACGGGTATCGGTATCCAAGCAGTCGACAGTCTCCAGCGGGTCCAAAGCGCTCACACTGCGCAAGCCGTCAGTGGCAAAACCCAGCGCCATGCGAGGAGGCATGGCAATGGGCCCCGCGGGCCCGAAGCGCTATTACGTTCACCGTCCTGCGGGCAAAGCAGCAGCGCGCAAGCTTTCCTTGGTGGTGATGTTGCACGGCTGTGCACAAGATGCGCATAGCTTTGCCGCCAGCACGCGGATGAATGGCCTGGCCGCTGCGGCGGGGTTTGTGGTGGTGTACCCCGAGCAAGACCGGCTGGCCAATGTGCAAGCTTGCTGGAACTGGTTCGACACCCGCTCGGGACGGGCACAGCTTGAAGCGGCTGGCATTCTGGCGGTGGTGGATCAGGTGTGTGCAACCTACCCCATTGACGCTGCGCACATTGTGGTCGCCGGCATGTCGGCCGGTGCGGGCACAGCGGCGTTGCTGGCGCTGCATTACCCTGACCGTTTTGCAGCTGTGGTCATGCACTCGGGTGTGGGGCCAGGCTTGGCACATTCGTCAGCCACGGCACTGGCGGCCATGCGCGGCCACTCAACCAGTGCGGGCACTGCGCTGCCCGGGGCAACCAAGAATAGCCGTTTGCCAGCGTTGTTGGTGATCCAGGGCAACAAAGACAGGGTTGTCGCGCCGGTCAACGGTGGGCTTGCGGCGCAACGCTGGGCCGCGACCCTGCAGGCCAAGCTAGGCGCGCCGCGCGTGGTGCGCCGGGGTGCGCGCTATCCGGCCACGCTGACCGACTGGAAGCTGGGCCGCCGGGTGGTAGCCACCTGGGTTCAGGTGGCGGGCCTGGGTCATGCCTGGAGCGGTGGTTCTGCCGCACAGTCTTACTCGGACCCGAAGGGCCCCGACGCGACGCGCATGGTGCTGGCGTTTGCCCAGCGCGCTTTTGCGCAGTGCGACAGCGATGTGGCTGCTTCCATGCCGGGTGCTTGATGGCACATGCGTTGGCGTAGTAAGCTTGTGTTGCGTCCCTGCCTCTTATTCTTCACACCTCAAAAAATGCCCGCCACCGAACTCGTCGTCACATCCGTGGGAAGCGTTGCCGGTAAAGAATTGCTGGTACCTACTGGCAAGGAAGGCATCGCCTATCCGCATGTGCAAGATTGGGTCACGGCGAAGCTCAAGGCCAAGAAGCCCGTGAAGGACGTCAGCACGGCGGTGCTGGTCAAGGGCATCAAGCAGTGGGCTGTTTTTGAAGAGAAGACAGGCACCAGGACCATTCGGACGGTCTTCAAGATCACCTAGTCGGCAGATTCTATACGCTATATAGTTGATAGCACACTACGCTTGTCCTACGAGGGCTACAGGCCAATTCATCCAAACATTAGTTCTCAGCTATGCGCTGGCGCAGGCGTTGCAAGGTGAGCTGCAACAGTCGTGCGTCGGCGCTGGCGCGGTGGCGCTGCACGCCACGCTCGCTGCTGATCTGGGCCTTGACGGTGTGCCATAAATCGGCCTGTTGTTCGTCCAGCAGTGCGCGCAGGTTCTCCAGCTTGAAAGCCGGACTCATGTCGGCTGCGTCAAACAGTGCCCCCACCCAACTGAAGTCATTGGCCCACCCGTCGGAATAGACGGTTTGACCGGCCAGTTGGGCATTGATGGTCTGCGCCACTTGCAGTGCCGGTACACCGCGCTGCATGATCAGTGCGCGTGGAATGTGGTGGGTGGCCTCGGCCTGTGCGTCCCAGTGGGTCCAACTGGCCTCGGGGCGAATCAGCGTGCAGTACGCATGGCCATTGGGCAACACAAAGCCGATTTCTATGGGGTAGCTGTTGCGCCCGAAACCGGACGCCTCAACGTCCAGAACCGTGGGCGCCAGGCGGGCATCTAAGGCGTGGGGCATATGCGCGCATTTTGCCAGTGGGCGACACTGCGACAATCGGTATTTTCCCGTTTTACCCGTTCACTTGCACCATGCCCAGTAGCCTTCTTGCCCTGTTAGACGATATCGCCACCATCCTGGATGATGTGGCCGTGCTCTCCAAAGTAGCAGCCCAGAAAACAGCCGGCGTGCTGGGCGACGACTTGGCTCTCAATGCGCAACAGGTGGCCGGAGTGTCGGCAGACCGCGAACTGCCTGTCGTCTGGGCGGTGTGCAAGGGTTCGCTGCTGAACAAGCTGATCCTGGTGCCCGCCGCGCTGCTGATCAGCGTCTTTGTTCCTTGGGCGGTGACGCCCTTGCTGATGGTGGGAGGCGCCTATTTGTGCTTTGAAGGCTTCGAAAAAATGGCGCACAAGTTTATGCACGAAGAAGACGCAGCGACCCACGCGCACGAAGCCGAGTTGTTGAAAGCCTTGAGCGACCCGAAAGTGGACTTGGTTGCCATGGAGCGCGACAAGATCAAAGGCGCGATACGTACCGATTTTGTGCTGTCGGCCGAGATCATTGCCATCACGCTGGGCACGGTGCAGAGCAGCCCGTGGACGACGCAGTTGGCCGTGCTCAGCGCCATTGCGTTGCTGATGACGTTTGGCGTGTATGGTTTTGTGGCCGGTATCGTGAAGATGGACGACCTGGGCCTTTACATGAGCCGCTTGCCCGATGGCGGTTCAGCACGGCGCGCGCAACAGGCCATCGGGCGCGCCTTGCTGGCCGCTGCACCGGGGCTGATGAAGATCCTGGCCGTGGTGGGTACCGCAGCCATGTTTCTGGTGGGCGGCGGTATTTTGGTGCATGGTCTGGTGCCATTGCAGCATGCAGTGCAGGCTGTGCTGGCGCAGTTGGGCGCCGAAGGCACGCTGGCCGAGGTGGCGCGGTCGGTATTGCCGCTGTGTATGGATGCGCTGACCGGCGTAGTAGCGGGCGCTTTGGTGTTCCTCGGGGTTCGGGTGGTGGCCCGCTTGCGCACGCTCAAACGCTGAATCGATCGGGTGGAATCAAATGGCGTGGGGTGGGTCCACGCGCCGACGCAGAGTGTGCACAGGCACCACGACTTCAACCAACACGGCCTCGCCATCGGGCATCGACACGGCGACCACGGCCCGGCCATCCACGGTGAGCTGGTAGACAGTCGATGTGCCTACCGCCCGTGAAGCATCCAGCATGGCGTTTTTCAGCAGCAACGCTAGTTCGGCAGAGGAGACCGTTCGCCAATTGAGCTGGTTCATGCCGGGCGGGCCCGCTGCTGTTGCTCACGCATGCGGCCGGCAAAGGCGCCGACTGTCAGCGGGCGGGCGTAGTAATAACCTTGCACCTGGTTGCAGCCCAGCGCGCTGAGCAACGCCACCTGCTCGTTTTTCTCCACCCCTTCGGCTACGACCGACAAGCCCAGGCTGCGCGCCATGGCGATGATGGCACCGGCGATGGCCGCGTCGTCGGGGTTGGTGTGGATGTCGTTGATGAAGGAGCGATCGATCTTGAGTTCGTCAATCGGGAAACGCCGCAGATAAGACAGGCTGGAATAACCGGTGCCGAAGTCGTCCAGCGACAGCGACACGCCGAGCTTTTTGAGTGCGCGCAGTGCCACCAATGTGCTGTCCACATCGTGCATGACCATGCTCTCGGTCAGCTCCAGAATCACGTGGGCCGGGTCGGCTCCGGTGCTGGCAAACACCTCTGCGATGCGCTCGGCCAGTTCGTCCTGCCGAAACTGGCGGGCTGACATATTGATGGCGATCTTCAGGGGCGGCAGGCCTTGCTGGCGCCACAGCACCTGCTGTTTGCAGGCCTCCAGCAGCACCCATTCGCCCAGTGGCAGTATCAGCCCGGTTTCTTCGGCCAAGCGGATGAACTCTATGGGATGGACCAGGCCGATTTGTGGATGTTGCCAGCGTATCAACGCCTCGGCGCCGACCACGTTTTGCGTCACCAGGTCGATCTTGGGTTGGTAATGCAACACGAATTCGCCACGCTCGATGCCGCGGCGCATGGCACCTTCCATGTCAAGGCGGCTGATCGCGGTGGAGCCCATCTCGGGTACGAACTGGCGCACACTGTTGCGGCCGTGTTCTTTGACGCGGTACATGGCCATGTCGGCATAGCGCAGCAGGATCTCGCCATGGTCGCCATCGCGCGGGTACAGCGATACGCCGATGCTGGCGGTGACAAACACTTCACGCCCGGCAATCTCGGTGGGCCGCGACAGGGTGGACAAGATTTTCTCGGCTATTTGGTCCACGTCCCCCGGCTGTGGCAGATCGGTCAGGATGATGACGAACTCGTCGCCGCCCAGCCGGGCGACGGTATCGGTCTCCCGCACGCAGGCGGTCAGCCGCTGTGCCACTTCCTTCAGCAAGGTGTCGCCGGCACTGTGGCCCGACGCGTCGTTGATGAGTTTGAAGTGGTCCAGGTCCAGCAGCATGACGCCCATCACATGGCCATTGCGTTTGGCCCATGCAACCCCCTGCTCGATGCGGTCGTTGAGCAAGTTGCGGTTGGCCAGGCCCGTCAGGCTGTCGTGGTTGGCCTGGTATTCCAGCGCATGCTGGTAGCGCACTCTCTCGCTGATGTCGTTGATGATGCTGACGAAATGGGTGGTTTCGCCGCCGGTCAGGTCGTGCACCGGTGCGATGTGCAGCTCGTTCCAGAACAGCGATCCGTCTTTGCGGTAGTTGCGCAGCGTGGCCGATCCTTCTCGTTTCTCGCGCAGCGCCGCCCGAATGTGGTCCAGATCGGGTTGGGCCAGGTCGTCGCGCACCAGGAAGCGCCCCTCCATCCCCATCACTTCATCGGCGCTATACCCCGTGATGCGTTCAAAAGCCGGGTTGACATAGACGATGGAATGGTCGTCTTCGCTGCTGCGGGTGATCATGATGCCGTTGCTGCTGGAGGCCAAGGCCCGCTCATGCAAATGGCGCGTTTGGGCGTAATCGGCACGCCGCAATTTGCGATCGCTGACATCTTCTTTGACGACCACCAGATGTGTGGACCGGCCCGCCGCGTCGCGCAGTGTGGACACTACCTGGCGCTCCCAGTACTTGGTGCCGTCCTTACGCGTGCTTTGCACGTCGCCCCTCCAGCAGTCATCACCCACTTGCGACGCCAACAAGCTGCGGTAGGTGGCATCTGTGTCCGCGTCGTGGTTCCAGGGGTAGGGTTTGATGCCCACCACCTCGGCCCGCGAAAAACCCGACATCGTGAGGAAGCCCTGGTTGCAGTATTGCACCTGGCCATCCCGGTCCAGGACGACGATGGCCAAGGGGCTCTGTTCAATAGCCTGCGCCAACAGTTCGGGTTTTAGGCGCTGGAACTCGGTGTCCAGCGGAGGTGCAGTTTCTCGGGTCATTGCCTGGTGTTGGTGAGGGATGGGGCTGCAGGTTAGGCTTGCACAGTGCAAAGGCGTGGGCTTTTGATGTTCGATTTTAGACCTTACGCCTTTCGTTGCCTCCTGTACAGTCGTGCAAGCCTTGGCGCGGGCGCCAGGCACCCTCCCCACCACCTGAATATTTGAGGAAAATGGCTGTAGCCCTCATAAAACATTCGCAAGATGCTCCTAAATCAATAGCATTAGGCCTCATGCTTGCGATTCTGGGTGCGATCGCATTCAGCGGCAAGGCCATCATCGTCAAGCTGGCATACTGCCACGGGGTGGATGCAGTCACGCTGATCATGCTGCGCATGTTCATTGCTTTGCCGTTTTTCCTGGCCATGGGCTGGTGGGGCAGCCGCCGCACGCCAGACCGCACGCCCTCGGTGCTGACGCGCAAGGACTGGCTGGGCGTGGTGTGGCTGGGGCTCACCGGCTACTACCTGGCCAGCTTTCTGGATTTCGTCGGCTTGCAGTACATCACGGCGTCACTGGAGCGGCTCATCCTGTACCTCAATCCCACCATCGTTCTGCTGCTGGGTTTCGTTTTTGTCGGGCGGCGCATCGGACGGCTGCAGGCGCTGGGCATGGCCATCAGCTATGGTGGTGTGTTGCTGGTGTTTGGCCACGAGGTGAGCTTGCAGGGCCGGGACGTGGCGCTGGGCGCCGTGCTGGTGCTGCTCAGTGCGGTCAGCTATGCGCTGTATTTGTTTTATAGCGGAGAGATCGTGCAGCGCCTGGGGTCGCTGCGCCTGGTGGGCCTGGCTACCTCGGTGGCCTGCGTGTTGTGCATTGCGCAGTTTGTGATCCTGCGCCCGCTGGACACGGCGTTCCAGGTGGCGCCTGAAGTGATCTGGCTGTCCGTCCTCAACGCTACGCTGTGCACCGTGCTTCCGGTCATGCTGGTGATGATGGCCATAGAGCGCATAGGCTCGGGCCTGGCTGCCCAGGTGGGCATGGTGGGGCCCATGTCCACCATGCTGATGGGGGTGTTGCTGCTGGACGAGCCGTTTACTGCCTGGTTGGTGGCGGGCACCGTGCTGGTGATTGCCGGTGTTTTTGTATGCAGCCGGGCGCGACTGTGATGTCCGGCCCGTTGGACGCGGATGGACGCCGGTTGGCGTTGCCATCGCAATTTTCTATACTGCAGCGAGTTTCTGCTTTGGAGGTTTCATGTCTGAGTTAGCCGCCTTTTTTGAGACCGCCCGATTACCCATCATGTCCGAGGTGGCCCACTCGCTGGTGCGCACGCTGAACGACCCGGATGCCAGCGCCGCACAGGTCGAGGCGATCATAGCCAAAGACCCGGTGCTCACCGCTAATCTGTTGCGCATGGCCAATAGCGCGCAGTTCGGGCTGAGCCGGCAAGTGCTCTCGCTGAACCATGCCATCACGATGTTGGGCATGTCGCGCATCCGCTCTTTGGCACTGTCTACCAGCATCAGCACTGCTTTCCCGACCATACCCGGTTTGGACCGCAAGGCGTTCTGGACATTCAGCATGGCTTGCGCCGGTTATGCGCAGTGGCTGGCCGGTGGCGCGGGTCTGGACCCGCAGCAGGCCTGGCTGGCGGGCATGATGATGCGCCTGGGCGAACTGCTGATTGGCCAGCGCTCGCCAGAAAGCCTGCCTGAAATAGAGTCCCTCCCGGCACCGTCAAACTTGCGGTGGGAGCGCGAGCAGCGCCTGCTGGGCTTTGACGAAGTGCAGGTCACTGCGGTGTTGGCCCGCCACTGGAATTTTCCCGAAGCCATTGTCGATGGCCTGCAAAGCACCAGTGAGCCCATGACGGCCGTGACCTTTGACAAGCTGTCGGGCGTGTTGCACCTGGCCGCCCTGCTGGCCGATAGCACCGAACCGCATCCCGACCTGGTCAGCGATCTCCCGCTGGCGGTCATTAACGCCTTGAATCTGGACCGCCACTGGATGGCGGCGCGGTTTCCGCGTGCCGAAACCCTGTTGGACGTGACCAGTCTCTAAGACGCCGCCACGGTGCGGCGCTTCTCACCGCGTTGGCTTGCCAGCGTGATGGCGATGGCCACGACGACCAACGCCGCGGCGACCGCAAATGTTGTCTGCATACCGGTGGCCACCGCTTCGGGCGACGCGCTTGCAACGTCGTTTGCTTGGCATGCAACCGCGAACACTGCGCCCATGGCCGATGCACCGGTTATCAACCCGAGGTTGCGCGCCAGATTGAGCATGCCAGACACCACGCCGCGGTGGCCCGGCTGCACATCTGCCATGACGGCGCTGTTGTTGGCGACCTGGAACAACTGGTAACCCGGTGTGAGCACGGCCATCGCCGCGGTGTAGCCTGCTACGCCCATCACCCCCGGCAACACGGACAACGCCACCGCGCCGACTACCGCAGCCGTCAGTCCGGCAACTACCATGCGCTGCGAACCCCAACGGTCTACCAGACGCCCAGCCAAAAAGCCGCTCAAGGCAGACAGCAGGGGCCCGATGGACAGCACAAGCCCGACTTGGGCCGCATTCAGCCCAAGTGCACGTGACAGGTAGAAGGGACCGACAACCAGCGTGGCCATCATCACCGTAGCGACCAGCAGGTTCGTCGCCAGGCTGCTGCTCAGCACCGCATTGCGGAACGCGTCCAGGCGTACCAAGGGTGACGCGACGCGGCCCTGTGCCAGCACGAACAGACCAGCGCCAACGAAGGCTGCTGCCAGTAGAGCCACGTTCATCGTGCCAAAGCCGCCGGAGCCCCCGTGTTGCGGACGCGTGGTCATGGCCAGCGCATAGGCTCCAAGCGTCAGTGCCAGCAGCAGCGTTCCTACCGGGTCAAAGCCCGCCCCGCCTGTTGGCGGCCTTTGCGGATCCAACGGCAAGAAGCGGTACGCGAGGACCCACGCCAGCAGCCCTATGGGCACGTTGATGTAGAAGATCGCCTGCCAACCCAGCAAGGAGATCAGCATGCCGCCCAATGAGGGTCCAAGCGCTGTTCCAACGGCCGACATCGTGCCCAGCAGCCCCATGGCTCTGCCGGTCTTCTGCTTGGGGACCGTCTCACCGACAAAGGCCATGGTCAGGGTCATCATCGTGGCCGCGCCCAGCCCCTGCGCAGCGCGCGCGGCCACCAGCAGCCCGAGGCTGGGCGCGATGCCGCACAGCGCAGAGGCCACCGTGAACAGGCCGATGCCAGCCAGTAGCAGCCTGCGGCGTCCTAATAGGTCACCCAGCCGCCCAACGCTGACGATCAGCGTGGTGATGGCCAGCAAGTAGGCCAGCACCACCCACTGCACCTGCTGAAAAGACGCGTTAAACGCCTGTGCCAGCGTTGGCAAACCCACATTGGCGATGCTGGTACCCAGCGAAGGCAACAGCATTGACAACGAAAGGCTGGCAAGCACCCAGCGGATTGGGGCGAGGTTCTTTGGGCCTTGCGGCACGGTAATGGTTGCATTCAGCATAGGACTTTCCGTTTTGACGACTTCTGACAAGGAGTTGCCCAGAGCGTAGGTCTTTGCCACATCCCGCGGAAGGCGCTGCGTTTGCACTGTATTCATGCGTTGAACGCCATGTCAGGGTCAAACTGCGCTATGGTTGAAGCCTATGGCTACCCCGGATCTCAACCTGCTGGTCGCGCTCGATGTGCTGCTCGCCGAAGGCAGCGTCGCGCGTGCCGCCCGTCGCTTGCGGCTTAGCCCGTCGGCTATGAGTCGCACCTTGGCGCGCTTGCGCGAAACCACAGGCGACCCGCTACTGGTCCGGGCGGGGCGCGGCCTGGTAGCCACGCCGCGCGCAACAGAACTGCGCGACCGGGTCGGCCAGCTCGTGCAGGATGCGCACGCAGTCTTGCGGCCTGCCGAGGCCATCGACCTGCGGCAACTGGTGCGCACGTTCACCGTGCGCACCAGCGAGGGTTTTGTCGAGAACTTTGGCGCGGACCTGATTGCACGGGTGGCTGCGCAAGCGCCCGGCGTGCGGCTGTGCTTTGTCCCCAAACCCAACAAGGACAGCGGGCCGCTGCGCGACGGGGCCGTGGACCTGGAAACCGGCGTTGTAGGCGACGCGATGGGGCCCGAGGTTCGGGCGCAGGCCCTGTTTCGCGACCGCTTCATCGGCGTTGTGCGCGTGGGTCATCCGCTGGCAAAGGGCAAGATGACGCCCGCCCGCTATGGGGCCGGGAAACACATCGCAGTCTCACGCCGCGGTAGGGACAGAGGGCCGATCGATGAAGCGTTGCAGGCGCTGGGGCTGGAGCTGGACCATGAGGTCGTCACCATCGTCGGTGGGTTTTCAACCGCGTTGGCGCTGGCCCGTGCCTCAGACCTGATCGCCACCGTGCCCGAACGGCACACCGGCACTTTGCGCCTCGGCATGCACAGCTTTGCGCTGCCGTTTGCCACTCCTGCGTTTACGGTGTCACTTTTGTGGCATCCGCGCATGCAGGCGGACCCGGCACACCGCTGGCTGCGTGAATGTGTGCGAGAAGTTTGCGAGGCGCAACGCGGGGATGAAGGCCTTTAGTCAACCCAAGTATTTGGAAGGGGCTGCCGGTTCGGGTCAGGAACAGTCCGTCGTGTGTGGCAGCTGACAGGCGGGCAGGTCGTCGACTCTCCACGATTCGCAGCGGTACTGCACGGCAGGAAGCGGACGATCACGTACCGGTCATTGGACTTGCAAAAAGCGAATCCAAGGGGCAAGCTGTTCCAACTGCCGCCACTTTGAGCCGTGGGTGCAGATAGCACTTATGCACGGTGACGATGCCCGTGCTCTACAGCAGCTTGGCCAGCAACCGTTCAATCCTCGACATTGCGCCCAGCAAGGCTGCCACCTCGGCAACGCTCAACACGGAGGGAGTGCGCCTCGGGCGTGTGGCACGCTGCACGCCGCCAAGCCATGGCAACTGCAACTGCAAAACTTCTCGGCACAAAAACAGCAGGGCACTGAGCGCCTGGTTGTGTTTGGATACATGCACATTGCGCTGGTGGGGAAGCACGGTAAAAAATTGTTCCACCTCTTCAGGCACCTGGTCGCGCGGATGGCGTTTCTGGTCGTTGCGTCCATGCCAGCGGACAAGGAATTTCACCCAATACAGGCTGGCCCCTTGGGTGCACGAGTTATAGTGCTTGTACCGCAGAACCTCCCGCAACTGATCCATCAAGTGGGGTGACTGAGGGATATAGGAGGCGGGTTTGGCGAACATCACAAATACTGGAATTGCATCCAAAATACGCAGGCTCAATACAAAATGCAAGCGACCCGAGGTGGTCTTATGCGGTTTCGTTCAAGCCTGTTCGTCCAAATCATTTCGTCGTCTAGCTTGGGATTTTCAAGATGGGCGCTCGGCTTCATCACGATAAGTCGCATGGACAAACTGGCTAACTTGCACAAACGACTCCGGGTCATCGCCGGATTGCTTGATGGTGCTGCGTCAAACATTCGGGACGTGCCCCTTTCTCCGACTCATGAACACATTCAGAGGATCGGAGAAGCGCTGGTATCCGTCTTTGAAATCCAGAGTGCCATCTACAAGCTGCGTCCAGAGTTGGAGGTTCACTACGAGGAACCGCAAGAGGAAGTCAGCGCGGCAAACAAGCGTCTTGGTGAAACCCTCATGGTCGCGTACGATCTTGCGGACAATTCCAAGCTGGCTGAGGCCGTCAATTTGCTGATCGTTTTTGAGAAGAATGAACCCTCGGAGTTCCATCGCTCCATCGCTGCGGGCGAAATTGAAAGGCTGAACGCGAGCGATGAGACTTAACATGACAATGGACGCGGACTCACTACAGCATGAGGCGGCTTCGCTGCGTAGTGATGTGATCCGGTCTTTTCCACGTTTTGCGTCGTCACATGAGCCTCGTTGAGGAGATTCGCCAGTCTTGGGGATGGGTTGGCATCGAGCCAGTTGAGGTCGTTGGCGAAAATGACTTCGGCAAGCTCATCGTCAAAGACAAAGATGAAAGGTATTGGCGCCTGTGCCCGGAAGACTGCTACTGCAAGGTCATTGCCGACAATCGCGCCGAGCTTGAAGCACTTTCAGCCAACCAAGATTTTCTTCGGGATTGGTATATGGCTGCATTTGTTTCTCTGGCAAACGACCAGTGCGGGCCCTGGGTGAAGGAAGGAAGTACTGCTTAAAGATTCCTGGTGTGTTAGGTGGCTCGTATGGCGGAGACAATCTCGCCACTGTGCCGCATGTAGAACTTGTGCGGTTTTCCGGAGATATTGCTCGCCAAATCGAAGAACTGCCAGACGGTACGCACATCCAGTTGCAGGTGGTCGAATGACGCAGAGTCGATTGAAAGATCAGGGCTAAAACAACTGGGTCAGATGCACCGAGTCGTGGGTCTTTTCGACCAGTACCGTCGGCTGCCCATTGCGCGCCAGACGCAGCATGCGCTCGTTGCCCGGCAAAACGTCGGCCACAAAACCGCGCAATCCGCGCTTTTTGGCATGTTGCACCATGCCGCTTTGCAACGCGGTGCCCAGGCCGCAGCCTTGCCAATCCGGGTGCACCATGAAGGCGGTGTCGGCCAGGTTGGATGTGGGGTCGATGAAGTAGCAAGACTGCCCTACGATCAGCGACGCTTCGCGCGGGCCCGCCGTTGCGACAAAGGCGACTTCGTTCTCATAGTTGACATTGCACAGGCGTTGCACTTCGGCGTTGGACAGGCCGCGTACATGGCGGAAGAAGCGGGTGTAAACATCAGCCTCGCTCAGGTGGTGGAACAGGTCGCGAATGCCTTGGGCGTCGCTGGACAGGGCAGGGCGCAGCATGACCATGCGGCCGTCCTTGAGCGTGACGGTTACTTCTTCGTCTACCGGGTAGGCGCGCAGGTTTTGCAGTGTCTGGTCGGGGCTGAGGTAGCCCAGCGCCTGGGCCTGGGCAAACAGCTCGGGGCGGAACTGCGGGTGCGCCAGTTCAATCAACGCAGTGGCCCGCTCGCGTATGGATTTGCCGAACAGGTAGGCGATGCCAAATTCGGTGACCACATAGTGCACGTCCGTGCGGGCAATGGTGGCGGATTCGCCCGCCATCAGTGAAGCGCGTATGCGCGACTGCGTGCCATCGGCGGTGGTGGAGCTCATGCACACAATGGGCTTGCCACCAGGGGACCGCGAGGCACCGCGCAAAAACTCGCCTTGGCTGCCGATGCCGCTGTAGAACTCGCCGCCAAATTGGTCTATGCAGACCTGGCCGGTCAGATCAATGGAAAAGGCCTGGGCTATGGCCACCATCTTGTGCTGGGCGGCGATGGTTGCCGGGTTGCATACCGCGTCCATGGGTTCCATCGAGAACAGCGGGTTGCCGTCGATCAGGTCGTAGAGTGCACGCGAGCCCAGTGCCAGGCTCGCGACAATCTTGTAGGGTTTGTCGGTCTTGCGTGCGCCGGTCAGGTTACCGTTTTGCAGCAGTGGAATGATGGCGTCCGATATCAGGTCGGAGTGCACCCCAAGATCCTTGCGGTCGGTCAGGTACTGCAGCGCCTCATGCGCCACTTGGCCCAGGCCGATCTGAAGGGTGGAACCATCGTCGATGATGCCCGCGATGTAGCGGGCAATGCGCTGCACACCGTCGGTCGGCAGCGGTATGCGCGCAAATTCGGTGACCGGTGTGTTGACCTGAACCAGGTGGTGGATGCGGCTGATGTGGAAGGTGGAGTCGCCCATGGAGCGCGGCATGGCCGGGTTGACCTCGGCAATGACCAGCCGCGCGCGCGCGATGGCAGCCGGGATGATGTCCACGGACACCCCTAGACTCACATAGCCGAAGGCATCGGGTGTAGACACCTGCACCAGCGCTACATCCACTGGAATGCGCCCCAGCGCGATCATCTCGGGCACGCGCGCTATCGACATGGGCACATAGTCCACCAGGCCCTGTTTGACAGCGGCACGCATGTCGTTGCCGACAAAGAATGAGCGGTGTCTGAAATGCGTGGTGCTTTGGCCGTCGGCGTCGTGGTCGAAGGCATTGACGGTGAAGAAGTGCAGCAGTTCGATGTCGGCAGGTGGGATGCGCATCGTCTCCAGCGTTTGTACCAGGCCACGCGGTGCGGCGCAGCCGGTGCCGACAAATACATGGTCGCCGTTGCGGATGTGACTCAGCGCCAGCTCGGACGTCGTCACGTGTGCCGCAAACGGTTTCAGGGATGGATGTAGTGTTGGTTTGCGTGCCATGGCTGCGTATCATCGGCCCTATTGCCACCATTCGGCAACATTGTTTTTTGGAGGGCTCTACATGGATCTGGGAATCGCGGGTAAGTGGGCTTTGGTGTGCGGGGCCAGCAAAGGCTTGGGGCTGGGCTGTGCGCAGGCGCTGGTGCAAGAGGGCGTGAACGTGCTGATCGTTGCGCGGGGTGCTGAACACCTGGCGGCATCTGCTGCAAAATTAATAGCAGACTATGAACATTCTACGAGGGCTAGCGTGCTATTTTGTGCACAAGACATCACCACGCAGGCAGGCCGGGCGGCGGTTTTTGCGGTGCGCTCCAGCTTCGACATCGTCGTGACCAACGCAGGTGGCCCGCCACCCGGTGATTTCCGCGAATGGGACCGCGAGGCCTGGATCAAGGCGGTAGACGCCAACATGCTGACGCCCATCGAGCTCATCAAGGCCACGGTGGACGGCATGGCCCAACGGGGGTTTGGCCGCATCGTCAACATCACGTCCAGCTCGGTCAAGGCGCCGATTGATGCGCTGGGTCTGTCCAATGGCGCACGCAGCGGGCTGACCGGCTTTGTGGCCGGCGTGGCGCGCAGTGGTCTGGCAGCCAAGGGCGTGACCATCAACAACCTGCTGCCCGGTGTGTTTGATACGGACCGCATCAAGACCATGTTGGCTACGAATGCACAGAAGACCGGGCAATCCGTAGAGGCCCTGGCCGATGCGCGGCGCCAGAATATCCCGGCCAAGCGCTTTGGCACGCCGCAAGAGTTTGGTGCGATCTGTGCGTTTTTATGCAGCCAGCAGGCCGGCTACATCAATGGCCAGAACGTACTGGCCGACGGTGGGGCTTATCCGGGAACCCACTGAATGGTTCAGACCCCAGGCACTTGGTCTGTCGGGTATTTCCAGAAGTCGCGCAGCAAATAATTCATCGGCAGGTTCAGCGACGTGTTCTTGGGCGGAATGGGCTTCATGAACCAGCGGTCGTAGATGGCCTGGGCCTCTTTGGACACGATCATGCGCTTCATTTCATTGTCCATGATGGCCTTGAGCTCGGGGTCACCCTTGGGTAGCATGATGGCCAAGGGTTCGACGGTCAGGAACTTGCCAATCACCTTGAATTTTTCGGGGTTGGCGCGGCCGGCAATCAGGCCATACAGCAGCACGTCGTCCATGGCAAAGGCGTCGGATTCATTTTTCTCCACCATCTCGACCGCGCGGGCGTTGTCGGGCGCTTCTTGCAAGACCAGGCGCAGCACCCGCTCGCGGCTGGCGCGCTCCACGGCCTTCAGCGGCGTCGAGCCCTTGGTCGACACGACGCGTTTGCCTTCCAGGCCGACGATATCGGTGGCAGCCTCGTCGGCGCGTACCAGGTAGCGCGCGCCGGTGATGTAGTGCGGAACGGTAAAGGCCACCTTGATACGCCGTTCGGCGTTGTTGGTGGTCGAGCCGCATTCCATATCCACCTTGCCTTCTTCCACCATGCTGATGCGGTTGCTGGGGATCACCATCACGTATTCAATGGTCAGCGTCTTCATCTCGAGTTTTTTCTTGACCGCATCAGCCAGCTTGAGGCACAGGTCCAGGGCGTAGCCCACCGGGTGCTTGTCGGCGTCAAGGTACGAAAACGGTGCTGACGACTCGCGGTGACCCAATACGATCTTGCCGGTCGCGCGGATATGGTCCAGCGTGGCACCGGCAGTTGCGGCGGTCGCAAGGCACAGCAGGGCCAGGCCAAGTGCCACGGATAAGGGGCGTCGCAAGCCAGAAGGAAGAGATAGGTTACGCATAGTGGCCTTCTTGGTTGTGGTGGGTGTGCCGACGGTCGCTCGTCCAACGCCGCGTTCGTTGAGTATCCCGGCGATAAGGGGGGACGTCAAATTCAATCCGAACATGGATCAATGCGTAAACTGTATCCATAGCCGCGGGCCGCCTTGAACTGGTCAATAATGATCCAATCGAAAAACCCTGCGCTTCCAACGCAGGCAACCCGTAACCTGTATCGGCCCTTCATGCAAACACCGTGTCAGATTCGAAGCTGGTTACTTTCTACGCTGTGGCGCAGTTGCGCGCTGGTGCTCCTGTTGTTGGCGATGCCAGCGGCGGCCCAAACATCGGCGCCCGCTGTCTACAAGCTGCGGGTGGTTGGCGGTTTGGCAGGCTTGAGCCAATTTACCCGTTGGGAAGAGCCTTTCTGGACCGAGGAATTGACACGCCTCAGTGCCGGCAAGTTCAGCGCGGATATCGTTCCCTTTGACCGGGCCGGCGTTCCTGGGTCAGAGATGTTGCATTTGCTGCAACTCGGTGTAGTTCCATTTGGCACGACCCTGCTCAGCTCGTTGCCACTGCAGTATTTGCAATACACCGCCCCTGATCTGGCGGGGCTCAACCCGGACATCGCCAGCTTGAAGACCAGTGTGTCGGTGTTTCGCCCCTATTTAGAGAAGGCACTGCGCGATCAGCAGGGCATAGAACTGTTGGCCATTTACACCTACCCGGCGCAGGTGCTTTTTTGCAAAAAACCGTTTGCTGCGCTGGCAGATTTGTCCGGTCGACGGGTGCGCGTGTCGTCTACGGGGCAGGCGGATTTTTTGGGTGCGCTCGGTGCCGTTCCAGTGGCAATTGCGTTCAACGAATTGGTTGGCAATTTGCAAAGCGGCAATGTGGAATGTGCCGTAACCGGAACCACGAGCGGCAACACGCTGGGCTTGCACACCATGACCAGCCACTTGCACGCAATGCCGCTGACCTGGGGGTTGGCTATTTTCGCTGCCAACCGGGCCGCTTGGGAGGCCCTGCCGCCGGATTTGCGGGCGCTGTTGCGGCGCGAACTGCCCAAGCTGGAGGCATCCATTTGGGCTGAGTCCGAACGCGACACTGCCGAAGGGATTGCCTGCAATACCGGCCAAAGCAGCTGCAAGGTTGGGCGCAAGGGCAATATGGTGCAGGTGCCGGTGTCGGTCCAAGACGAGCGCCGCCGCCAGGATATCTTTACGGCCACCGTCTTGCCGCGCTGGCTGAAGCGTTGCGGCATGCGTTGCGCCGAGATCTGGAATCAGACAATCGGGTCTGCGCGCAATATCGCTGTACCCACCAGCCCATGATGGTTGTTTCACCGGCGCGCATCCGCTTGACTGTCTGGGGCCCGGTTGCGGTCCTGATGGTGGTGCTGGCTGCGGGTGCCAGCTACGAGATATGGAGTGCACGCCAACGTGCCCTTGCCGACAGCAAGGCCCAGGCCACACGGTTCCTGGCGGGTGCCGAAGCTGCATTCAACCGGTCGCTGTTGGGCATTGACGTGCTACTGGCAGGGACAGATGAATTTTTAGAGCTGTCTACCACCGTGCCGCAATGGGTGAACGTGCCAGCCGCTAACCGTTTGTTGAGCAACGCCGCCAGCCAGAACCTGATGGTGCGTTTTGTCGCTTTGGTGGACGAGAAGGGACGTTCTTTTGTAACGTCGGAGCCGGCGGGTACGGCCGTGCAGCGCGAGTTGCCCCAATCGTTCATTGACGAAGCCTTGGCACAGCCCATGTCTACGTTGGTGACGAGCAGCCCCATCGAGAGTGCCGCCAATCTGGAACGCGTGCTGTATTTTGGCCGCTACGTTCGCATGGCCGACGGTTCCAATTTGTTGGCTGTGGCCGAGGTGCCCACTGCGATGCTGACCACGGTGCTGATGCAGGGAACCGACATCGCCGGTCTGGAAGTGACGCTGGAGCGCGGCAATGGGCAGTTGCTGTTGGGCATGCCCGACACTGGCGCGCGCAGTGCCTCAGCGCCTATCGCGCCATTGAATGCGCCAGCCGATGCCAAGGAGCGGGTACAAGCCAGCGCGCGCCTGACCCATGTGCCTGCGCTGGTGGTGGCACGTCCGCTGTTGTACCGGGACCTGTGGATATCGGCCAGCATCCCGGTGGATGCAGCCTTGCTCAAATGGCGATTTGACCGCAACGTGCTGCTGTCGGCCACGTTGCTGTTTGGGGTGCTGTTGCTGGCTGTCGGTGCCTTTGTAGTGGACTACCTGCACCGAATTGCCGCCGCGCGGATGGCAATTGCCCAGTCTAAGGTGACGCTGGACCAGGCGCTAGAGTCCATGGTCAGCGGGTTTTTGTTGCTCGATAGCGAACGGCACGTGGTGCAATGGAACCGGCGTTTTGAAGAAATATTCCCATGGATGATGGGCAGTATGTCGACCAGGATGCCGTTTCGGCAGGTGCTGGAAACAGCGTCGCGCCACCACCTGCCCGATGCTACCGACGCTGAACATGCACGGTGGGTCGAAGAACGCATGGAAGCGCAGTTGATCAACGGCACACCGCACGAGCAAATACTGCCCAACGGGCAGCATATCGAGATCACCGAACGTGCCACTCCTGATGGCGGCATGGTCATCACGTACCACGACGTAACCGCCATGCGCCGCGCCAACGCCGAGATTGAGACGCTGGCCTTTTACGATGCGTTGACCGGTTTGCCCAACCGCCGCCTGCTGCTGGATCGCCTGGCCCAGGCTACGGCTGCTGCGGGCCGTTCCGGCCAACTGGGTGCACTGTTGTTTCTGGACCTGGACCACTTCAAGATGGTCAACGACACCATGGGCCATGAGGTTGGCGACCTCTTGTTGCAGCAGGTGGCCCAACGCCTGAAGGCCTGTGTGCGCGATGCCGACACGGTGGCCCGGTTGGGGGGTGACGAATTTGTGGTGATGCTCAAGGACTTGTCCACCGACAAGAACGACGCAGCCCAGGTAGCCCAGCGCATTGGTGAAGAGATGCTGCTGACCCTCGGCCAGCCGTACCAGTTGGGCGACCAGCCCCACCGTAACACCTGCAGCCTGGGCGCCACTCTGTTTGGCGTGGACGAGCACAACGCGGCCGAACTACTGAAACAGGCTGACATTGCCATGTACCAGGTCAAGGCCCAGCGCGGCAATGCGCTGTGCTTCTTTGATCCGCTGATGCAGGCCGTCATCAGCGACCGTGCGCAACTGGAGGTGGATTTGCGCGAGGCCTTGGTGCAAGACCAGTTTGCTCTGTACTACCAGCCGCAATATGACCTGCACGGGCACGTGGTTGGGGCCGAGGCGCTGCTGCGTTGGCAGCACCCGCAGCGCGGGTTGTTGGCGCCAGGCGCGTTCATCATGGTCGCTGAAGAGAGCGAATTGATCGTGGCCTTGGGGGCATGGGTATTGCACACCGCGTGCCAGCAATTGGCGGCCTGGCAGGGTGATGCGAAGTTGGGGGCATTGCAACTCTCGGTCAATGTCAGCGCGCGCCAGTTCCGCCAGAACGACTTTGTGCAAACGGTGACCGATATCGTTACCGCGGCAGACATCGCGCCCCACCTGTTGAAGCTGGAGTTGACCGAGTCCCTGATGCTGGACAAAGTGGATGACTGCATTGTCAAAATGGGCCAGCTCAAGGCGTGCGGCATACGGTTCTCGCTGGATGATTTCGGCACCGGCTATTCTTCGCTGGCCTACCTGACGCGCTTGCCGCTGGAC
This sequence comes from Rhodoferax sp., assembly GCA_025351745.1. Taxonomy (GTDB): domain Bacteria; phylum Pseudomonadota; class Gammaproteobacteria; order Burkholderiales; family Burkholderiaceae_C; genus Allorhodoferax. The sequence continues at coordinate 22,589 of JANXVI010000250.1, read as the reverse complement.
CAGCTCAAGATCGACCAGTCTTTTGTGCGCAACCTGGGCGTGCGCGCTAGCGATGGCCTGATTGTCCAAACCATCGTGGGCATGGCACGCAGCCTGGGACTGGAGGTCATGGCCGAAGGGGTTGAGACCGAGGGCCAGAAGGAATTGCTGGCGCAATACGGCTGCGAGCTGTACCAGGGCTATCTCTTTGCACGCCCCGCCCCGGTGGCGCAGTTGCAGTCCTTGCTGTTGTCGGCACCCTCATCGGCACCCACCGCCACACCACCCACAGAAATTTCAGCGGCGTGACGACAGTACGATGCCGGACACGATCAACACAAAGGCCAGCGCATGAAACAACTGCGGCGCCTCACTCAGAAATGCTGCTGACAACAGGGCGGTAAACAAGGGCGTGAGGTTGATGAAGAACCCCGCCGCAGCGGGGCCGGCACGTGACACGCCTGCGCCCCAAGCCGCATAGGCTACCACCGCCGGTCCCAGCGCAATGAAGAGCAGCGCGCTGAAAAGCGGCCATCCCCAATGCAGGCGGGCATCGGTCAGTGCCCACTCGGCGCCAGCGAACATCAAGGACCAACCCAACCCAAACACCACCTGGCCGAGCAGGAACGCGGCCCAATCGGCGCGCAGTGACGCTGACTCTGGCGTGGGGTGCGCCAACATCCAGCTGTAATAGGCCCAACCCATGCTGGCCAGCAGCACGCACAGGTCACCGGCTACCAGGTGCAGGCCCAGCAGTAGCTCCCACCGGCCCCGGCACAGGACCAACACCACGCCAGCGATGGACAGCACGGCCCCCAGCATCTGCCGACCCGACGCCGGCGTGCCGAAGAAGTAGCGCCCAATCAACAGCATCCACACCGGTGTGCTGGCACCGACCAGTGTCACATTGATGGGAGTAGACGTGTTGAGTGCCAGGTACAGCAGCGCGTTGTAGCCGCTGGTGCTCAGCAACGCCAGAAAGACAAATCGCCGCCATTGCCGCCATAGCGGGCTGCCCCGGCGCAGCACGCTGCCCGCCAGCGGCAACAGCAACAGGAACGCAAATGTCCACCGCAGCAGGTTCAGGGTCATGGGCGAGATCAACGGGCTGACGATTCTCCCCACCACTGCATTGCCCGCCCACAGCATGGGCGGTATGGTCAGCAGCAAGGCGGCGGTAGGTGTCAAGCGTTGGGGCATGGCCGCACTGTACTAGGCCAAGCCCTGCGGATTGTTTGCACATTGCTTACAGCGACTGCCGGTTTGCCCGAATCATGGCACCATGGCGACAGCCGCCTGCATAGGGCGCATCCATTTACCGCAGGAGAAAGCACCGTGAGTCCCAACCAATCCCGAGCCATTCGCATCGACCAAACCGGCGGGCCCGAACAACTCAAGCTGGTTCAGGTCACCGTGGGCGAACCCGGCCCAGGTGAGATCCGCATACGCCACAAGGCCGTGGGCCTGAATTTCATCGACGTTTACCAGCGCAGTGGCCTGTACCCGAACGCCATGCCCCTGCAGCTCGGCATGGAGGCCGCGGGTGTGGTCGAGGCCGTGGGCGAGGGGGTGCCCCATCTCCAGGTGGGCGACCGCGCCGCCTATGCCAGCCAGCCACCGGGTGCCTACTGCGACCTGCGCGTCATGCCCGCCAAGTGTGTGTGCAAGTTGCCAGACGCCATTTCCTTTGAAACGGGCGCCGCCATGATGCTCAAGGGCCTGACGGCCCAATACCTGTTGAAGAAGACCCTGCCCCAAGGCGGACTGAACCCGGGCGACTTTGTGCTGTTCCACGCGGCCGCCGGTGGCGTGGGCCTGATCGCCTGCCAGTGGGCCAAGGCGTTGGGCCTGCGCCTCATTGGGACGGCAGGCTCCAAGGAAAAATGCGCGCTAGCCCTCGCCAACGGTGCAGAGTTTGCTATCAATTACGTAGCGGAAGACTTTGCGGCACGGGTCAAGGAAATCACGGACGGTACGGGCGTCAAGGTCGTCTACGATTCGGTGGGCAAGGACACCTGGGACAAATCGCTGGACTGCCTGGCGCCGTTTGGACTGATGGCCAGCTTTGGCAATGCATCAGGCCCGGTGGCACCGATGGCGCCCGGCATTTTGGGCCCCAAGGGCTCGTTGTATCTGACGCGCCAGACGCTGTTCACCCACATCGCCACGCGTGAAAGCACCCAGGCCATGGCCGACGACTTGTTTGCCGTGGTGCAGAGCGGCAAGGTCACGATCCACATTGGCCAGCGCTACACACTGGAAGACGTGCAACAGGCGCACAGAGACCTTGAGGCACGTCAAACAACGGGGTGTTCGGTGCTGACCCTTTAGAGTAGGCCAATACAATCGGCGCATTCCCTCAATGGCATCTCATGAACACACGATTCACACTGCGTTTTCTCTCCGCCGCGATGCTTGCCGTATTGCCCTGCTCCGTGGTACTGGCCCAAACCCAGCCGATGGCACCCGTTGCAAGCCCGGCCAGTGCATCACCCCAAAGCGCCGAGCGGGCAAAAATCGACCGCGCGCTACAGGAAGACGGCAACTGGTTTTTCTCGTGGGGCTATAGCCGCCAGCAGTACGCGCCATCCAACATCCATGTGTCACAACCCAGTCTGGGTAACGATTTCACAGTGAACAATGCGTCGGCCAGCGATTTTCCGTCCAGCTTCGCAGATACCTTCAGTTCCTTGTTCAAGCTGGACCTGACCAACCCGCAGGAGAACGTGCGCGTCGGCAAGTTCATGAACCCAGAGAAGACGTTTGCCATCGAGTTTTCGCTGGACCACAGCAAGTACAACACCGACCTCAACCAGACTGCGTCGGTCAGCGGAACCATCAACAACAAGCCCTCCAACGGCAACATGGTTCTCAATGAGCAGAACTTCAATTACACCCTGCACAACGGCTTGAACCACATCATGATCAACGGCGTATGGTTGCAGCACTTGCACGGGCCTGAGCAGCAGCCCGGTGATTTGCAATTGATCAGCCGCGCGGGCGCCGGCATCTTGTTGCCCCATGCAGACAACACGATTTTGGGCAATGCCAATGAGGTAGGGCCCAAAAATGAAAACGTGTGCTGCTCGTCTAGCAAAGATTGGTGGCAGGTCAACGGCTGGACGGCAGGCGTGGAAGTCGGTTTGCGTTACCGGGTGTACAAGACTATCTACGTCGAGTTGACGCAGAAATTTGCTTATGGTGCGCTGAAGAATGTGCCGGTTTACAAGGGTACGGCGGACCAGTCGATTTGGATGAGCGAGCAGGTGTTTTCTGCTGGCTTCTTGTTTTAGGTTTTGGCTAGCTGCTTAACTTAGCACGTCAAACGACCAGAGGCCTGGGCTGCCTGGGTGTTCTGCGCAGGTAAAAGGAGGAGCCCGCAGGGCGGGGGACACGGAGCAGAGCACACAGGCAGCCCGGGCCGCCGAGCGCCGTGACGCCGGGCCCCTTTCAGCTCTTGCGGACCCGCAGCAGCTCGTCGAGTATCAGGCAGGCCGCGCCAATGGAGATTGCACTGTCGGCTACGTTGAAGGCGGGGAAATGCCCACCGGAAAACACCGGTGACATCCAGCTCCAGTGGAAGTCCAAGAAATCCACCACGTAGCCGTGCACGACGCGGTCAATAACATTGCCTATTGCACCGCCCAGAATGCAGGCCATCGCAAAGCTGAACAGTTTTTGGCCAGGGTGTGACTTCAGCATCCAGATAATCACGCAAGCCGCCACACAGCCCAGCGTGGTGAAGAACCAGCGCTGCCAACCGGATGCCCCGGCAAGGAACGAGAAAGCGGCACCTGTGTTGTGCGCTCGCACGATGTTGAAGAAGTTGGTGACAAAAGTACTGTCGCCGAGCTGGTAGTAACCGGTGATCAATACTTTGGTGAACTGATCTGCCAGCACCACAATGAAGGCCAAGCCCAGCCACAACAGCAAGCTTGCGCCGCCGCTACTGCTCGCGCTACCGCCACGGTATGCGCGCGCCATTATGCGAACCTCCGGATTTCGCCTGCGCCAAACAGGTTGCTGGTGCAGCGGCCGCAGATGGTGGGGTGTGCGGCGTCTGCGCCCACATCATCGCGGTAGTGCCAGCAGCGTTCGCACTTTGCAGATTTTGAGGCGCTAGCCCTCGTAGATACTGCGTCACCCACTATCAAGTTCATAGCAGACGTGATGAACACAAACTTCAAGTCTTCCCCCAGTGTGGACAACAAGGCATGGTCATCGGCATTCACCGTGAGTGCCACATTGGCTTGCAGCGATGAGCCGACTTGCCCTTCGGAGCGCAGCGTTTCGATGTCCTTGTTCACCGCCTCACGGATCTCGCGGATGCGGCCCCATTTGGCCAGTAGCGCGGCATCGGGCGCGGGAAACTGCACATAGCCATCCAGGAAGATGGACGCCTTGGTCGCCTCGGGCGTCTTGCCCTCAGTGCCCAGCACGGCCCAAGCCTCTTCCGCAGTGAAGCTGAGGAACGGTGCCATCCAGCGCAGCATGGCCTGGGTGATCTGCCACAGCGCGGTCTGCGCGGAGCGGCGGGCAGGGCTGTTGGCGGCGGTGGTGTACAGCCGGTCTTTGAGGATGTCGAGGTAGAACGCACCCAGGTCTTCGCTGCAATAAATTTGCAACTTGGAGACCACGGGGTGGAATTCGTAGACGTTGAAATGCGCCAGGATGTCGGCCTGCAACTGTGCCGCGCGGGAGAGCGCATAGCGGTCGATCTCCAGCATCTGCTCCAGGGGCACGGCGTCCTTCGCCGGGTCAAAGTCGCTGACATTGGCCAGCAGGAACTTCAGCGTGTTGCGGACGCGGCGGTAGGTGTCCACCACGCGGGCCAGGATCTTGTCGTCGCCTGCAATGTCGCCGGAGTAGTCGCTGGCCGCGACCCATAAACGGATGATCTCCGCCCCGAGTTTGTTGCTTACCGCTTGAGGTTCAATGCCATTTTTTAGGCTCTTGCTCATCTTGATTCCCTTGCTGTCCACGGTGAATCCGTGGGTCAGCAGGCCGCGGTAGGGTGCGCGATCGTACAAGGCGCAACCCAGCAATAGCGAACTATGGAACCAGCCACGGTGCTGGTCATGGCCTTCCAGATACAGGTCGGCCTCGGGGCCGTCCGCGTGGAATGGAGGGCGGGCATAAACGTCCTTGTGGCTGCCGCGCAGCACGTGCTGGAAGGTCGAACCCGAGTCAAACCACACCTCCAGAATGTCGGTGCTCTTGGTGTAGTTGGATGCGTCGGCCACGCCCAGGATGTCTTCCACCGTGACGCGGCTCCAGGCTTCTACTCCGCCCTTTTCGACGATGTTGGCCGCTTGGTCCAGGATTTCCATGGTGCGTGGGTGCAGCTCACCGCTGTCCTTGTGCAGGAAGAAGGGAATGGGCACGCCCCAATTGCGTTGACGCGAGATGCACCAGTCTGGCCGGTTCGCAATCATGTCGCGCAGGCGGGCTCGGCCATTCTCGGGATAGAAACCGGTGTGCTCGATGGCGTCCAGTGCCAGCTGGCGCAGCGTTTTGGGCGCCTTGTCTTGGGTGAATACGCCAGGGCCTTGGTCCATGCGGATGAACCACTGCGCCGCTGCGCGGTAGATCACCGGCGTCTTGTGGCGCCAGCAGTGCGGGTAGCTGTGCTGGATGGGTTGGGTCGCCATCAGGCGGACGGCGTCGCGTAGCGAGTTGATGATGACGGGGCAGGCCTTCCAGATGTTGAGGCCGCCAAACAAAGGCAGCTCTGCTGCGTACCTGCCATCGCCTTGCACCGGGTTCAGAATGTCGTCGTATTTCAGACCATGAGCCACGCAGGAGTTGAAGTCGTCCACGCCATATGCGGGCGATGAGTGCACGATGCCGGTTCCGTCGGAATCGCTGACGTAATCGGCCAAGTACACCGGTGCGAGGCGTTGGTAGCCCGCATCCACGTCATACAACGGGTGCTTGAATTGCAGACCGCCCAGTTTTTCGCCCTTGGCCGTGGCAACCACAGTAGCTTGTGCTGTGTCGATGCCAAAGCGTTCCATGCATTTCTCGACCAGACCTTCGGCCAGCACCAGCAGGCCGCGCGGTGTATCCACCAGTGCATAGGTCAGCTCAGGATGGGCGTTCAGTGCTTGGTTGGCGGGGATGGTCCACGCGGTCGTCGTCCAGATCACGATGAAAGCCGATGCCGGGTTGGCGGGCAGGGCGCTCAAGCCAAAAGCGGTGGCCAATGCTTGCTTGTCGGCGGCCTCAAAGGCCACGTCCAGCGTGTCGCTCTTCTTATCGGCGTATTCGATCTCGAACTCGGCCAACGACGAGCCGCAATCGAAGCACCAGTACACCGGTTTCAGGCCGCGGTAGACAAAGCCGCGCTCGATGACGCGCTTGAAAGCGCGGATCTGACCGCCCTCGTTGGCCGGGTCCATGGTGCGGTAGGGGCGCTCCCAGTCGCCCAGCACGCCCAGGCGCTTGAAGTCCTCGCGCTGCTGGTCGATTTGCTCGGTGGCGTAGGCGCGGCTCTTGGCCTGCATGTCGTCACGGCTCAGCTTGCGGCCATGCAATTTTTCGATGGCGTTTTCGATCGGCAGGCCGTGGCAGTCCCAACCGGGGATGTACTGTGCATCAAAACCGGCAAGCTGCTTGCTTTTGACGATCATGTCTTTCAGGACTTTGTTGACTGCGTGTCCCATGTGGATCTGGCCGTTGGCATAGGGCGGTCCGTCGTGCAACACAAACAGCGGCGCGCCAACGCGGGCGTCGCGCAGTCTTTTATATAAACCATCCTCGTTCCAGGACTTCACCCAGGCGGGTTCGCGCTTGGGCAGGTCGCCGCGCATCGGGAAGGGCGTGTCGGGCAGGTTCAAGGTGCCGCGGTAGTCGGCGGGTGCGGGGGTAGTGGAGTCGGTCATGGTGGCAAGCTCAATCTAGAAATTTGGTTGGGGCCTGGCCAGCGCAACAGCAGTTGCACGGCGCAGAGGCGAGACTCTCTTTTGGGACGAGAGGTGACGCGGGGCAAAGTGCGTCGCTGACCATCAGGCTGGTCGGCCCGGTCAAATTCGCGCTGCGAACCAGGCCCGCGCGTCGTCGCAGTCCTGGTTGATGCCCTTGGTGAGGGAGTCCAGGCTGTCGTACTTCAGCTCGTCGTGTAGTTTGTGCAGCAGTTCCACACGGATGATTTTACCGTAGGCCCCCTCGGGGCCCAGCGCGGCGGGCCAATCCAGGCAATGGGTCTCCAGCAGCACGCGCCCGCCATTGACGTCACTCGGGTCCAGCGAGGGGCGTACGCCCAGGTTGGCCACGCCCTGCACGGGCTTGTCGGCCAGGCCATGGACCAGTACCGCGAAGATGCCGTTGGCGGCCGGCTTCCAGTGCGCAAAGCGCAGGTTTAGCGTCTTGAAGCCCAGCGTGCGACCCAGTTTGCGGCCGTGCACCACGTGGCCGGAGATGCAGTACGGCCGGCCCAGCAGACGGGCCGCTGCCGCCATGTCGCCTTGGCCGAGTGCTTCGCGCACGGCGGAACTGGAGACGCGCAGGCCGTGCACTTCATAACTGTTCATGCGGGCCACGTCAAAGCCGCGGGCATCGCCCGCTGCATCCAGAAAGGCGTAGTCACCGGCCCGCTGGGCACCAAAGCGGAAGTCGTCACCCACCAGTACGTAGCGGGCGCCCAGGCCTCGTACCAGCACGGTGTCTACAAAGGTTTGGGGCGATTGACCTGCCAGATTGGAATCGAAGGCCAATACGATAGTCTGGTCCACGCCGCAGTTGGCCAGATCGTCCAGCTTGTCGCGCAGCGTGCCCACGCGCGCCGGCGCAAGCGCAGGCTTTTTGAATTGGGCGGCAAAGAAATCGCGCGGATGCGGCTCGAACGTCAACACGCAACTGGGCACGCCGCGCTGTTGGGCCTCGCCGCGCAAGAGCGCCAGCATCGCTTGGTGGCCGCGGTGCACGCCGTCGAAATTGCCGATCGTCAGCGCACAGGCAGAGGCCACGCCCGGATGGATGAAACCGCGGAAAACCTTCATGGAGTTGTTATCTTTTTGATAGCAGTCGGGGCTAGGAGGGCCGGCACCGTAAGCCAATTTGTCACAGAAACAGGGTATATTGTGACGTAGCAGCGTGCCATGCCCATATGGCGCAGGCTGCAGAGATGTGCATTTCCGGTGTGTGGTTGATGTAACCGAAGCAGGAGGCGTGTTTTGAAAGTCTTGAAATTGTCGGCCCAGGGGCTGCCTCAGTCTTGGATTTCGCTGGAACAAGCGGTCATCCACTACGCATCCGGCGAGGTGCGTTGGGAGTCTGGCGGCGAGGTCGCGGTGTTCCATGGTGGCCATAACGCGGTCACGGGCCAGCAATCCATCATCCGGGTCAACAGCATCATCGGCACCCGTGGTGTACCCAATATCAACCCTTTCAACCTGCGCCCTGGCCTGACCAATGGCAAATTGTTTGACCGCGATCGCAATGTGTGCGCCTACTGCGGGCAGCGCTTCCACGAACATGATTTGACCCGCGAGCACATCATCCCGTTTGCGCAAAAAGGCGTCGACACCTGGATGAACGTGGTCACCGCCTGCCGACCCTGCAACCACCGCAAGAGCCACCGCACGCCCGAGCAGGCGCACATGCCCCTGCTTTACACGCCCTACGTGCCGAGCCTATGGGAAGATTTCATTCTGCGTAACCGTCGCATCCTGGCGGATCAAATGGAATTTTTGATCGCCCACGTGCCCAAGTCTTCGCGGCTGCTGGTGTGAAGGATCGCTAAGGATCGCTGGAGGGGAGCGTAAGCGTAACAACTCGTTACGCTTTTTGCAGGCGATTCTCGCCTTAATCACAGTGGTTGGAGCTGTCGCGGTACGGCTTGAAAGAGAAATGAACCACAATCTTCGGGTATCCCGTTCCTTTTTTAACAGTTCGCCCACTTGGGCACTCTTTTTGACCCCAGACAGGCCTCCCTTGTGAACCGCGAGCAATCGATTTCCACCGTTAAGCGCACTGGCATCGAGTCCCCCAACCCGGCGGTTCGATTGGCCCGGGTGCTGATCGCGCAGACCTTAGCCTATTTCGCCGAACACGAAGCCAAAAACCTCAACCTTGTGCGCACCCGCCTGATGGAGCTGGTGGACGACAAGCCCACGCAGGGTCAGGGGCAGAACCTGCGTTCAGCCCACCTGCTGCTCGGCAAATACGCACAGCAGTTCAATCGCGGGTTTCAGCAGACGCTGGCCGATTGCCTTGCCGAAGAACTGGCCACCATACTGCCGCAGCACATGCAGGCCGGGCGGCCTGGTGCGGCCGATGACGCGCTCGACGGTATGAGTTTGAGCTTGCTCGACGTGGGCGAGGTCGAGCGCGTCTTGCTGCTCGATCGCATTGCACAGCGCTTTGCGACTCGCTACGACGCGGTTCTGGAGCCGTTGACGCAGCGCCTGAGTGTGCTGTTCGGCCACGACAAAACATCTGTCCACGACAACCCGTTTCAGCCCATGGTGCTGCTGAAGGCTTTTGCCAGCGCCTGGGACAAGTGTGAACTGGATCCGCAAGCCAGTGTGGACCTGGTCCAGTCGCTGGACCCCAACTTCTGGCTCGATCTGGCTCCGTTGTATACCGCGTTGAACGACACGCTGGTGCGTGCAGGTGTTCCGGCCCAGCGGGCCATGCGCATCAAGCACGGCAATAGCGCCCCTGCGCCGCTGGCGCCCCGCGCCTCGGGCAACATGCCACTCAATTCCCAGCCTGCACCCCTGGGCGGCGGTGAGTCTGCCCGGTCTGACTTTGCGCCGATGGACGGCGCAGGCGGTGGTGGCAGTGGGCAACAGCGCTCGGCCTGGGCAGCGTTGGACAACGCGGGACGCACGGTTGCGGCCCACGCCCGGCAGTTCTTGCAGCGCATGGGTTTTGGCGCCCAGAGCCATGGAGCGCAGGGGAGTAGCGCTGGCACAGGTGGTGTCTACAGCGGCACGGGCGAGGCGGCGGGCGAGGCGGACAGTGAAATGCACACTCGCCCGAATTTCGCGGCCGCCAGCCCTGCGTTGATGGGCTACTTGGGTGGTTTGCAAGCTGGGGCTAGCGCCCATGCGGCATCGGCTCCCAAACAGTGGTACGAAGGCCAGGACCTGGCTGAGCACAATGTGCTGCGCCAGATGCGCGACCGCGACGAGATCCGCCATGCGCCCGAGTTGGATCGGGGCACGGTGGATGCGTTGGCCGAGGTGTTTGACTTCGTCTTTGCCGACCAAGCCATACCCATCCAGATGAAATTTATCATCGGGCGCCTGCAGATCCCGGTGTTGAAGGCGGCCATGATTGACCGCGACTTTTTCCTGTCCGACCAGCATCCGGCGCGGCGCTTGGTCGATACGCTGGCCGGCGCTTCAGTCGCCTGGGCGCCCGAGAAGGGCGAAGAAGACCCGTTGTATGTGCGCATTGAGCACACCGTGCAGCGCGTGTTGACCGAGTTTGAAAACGACCTGGCGCTGTTTGTTGATCTGCTGCGCGAGTTCACTGAATTTTTGTTCGAATCCGAGCAACAAGCCCAGGTTCGGGTAGAGCCCGTGGCCGAGCAGGAACGCACCGGTGAGTCCTGGGAGCAGGCGCTGGAGCAAGCCGATGAACTGATCCATGAGCGTATCCAGGCGTTGTCAGCAGAACAGGCCGTTGCGCCCTTCCTGTTGCCTTTCCTGACCACACAATGGCGCGAAGTGATGGCGCGGGCCTGGATGGATGAGGCCACCCGCGCCCAAAACTATCCTCTGGCCACCAAGACCATGGAGCAGTTGATCTGGTCCATACAACCCAAGACTTCTGCCGACGAGCGTCGCGCGCTGGTGGCCATATTGCCCGACATGGTGCGTCAGCTCAATGTGGGGCTGGACACTATTGAATGGAACGGCAAGCCCCGTGCCACCTTTACGCGCAGGCTCATCACCACCCACACGCTTGCCATTCGCCTGACACAGTCCATGCCGCTGGATACCGGCTCTGCCGCGCTGGAAGACCGTGAAGGTCAGGTAGCCATGCAGCAGCTGGACGAGCGCCGCGCTGCGCGGCAGTTCGGTTCGCAGGACGACTTTGACGCCCAAGCCCAATCGTTCAAGCGCGGCATGTGGTTTGATGTGTCGATCGAGCAGGGCACCCACATCCGTTGCCGCCTGAGCTGGGTCAGTCCCATGCGTACGCGCTTGCTGTTTACCAACCGCGACGGCTTTGATGCCTTTGTGCGCTCTGAGCGCGAGGTCTCGGCCATGCTCCGCCTGGGTCGGATGCGCGTACTGGACAGCGAAGCCATTGTCGGCCGTGCGCTGGACAAAATCATGGTTGGCGGGGATCTGCAACTGGCGGCGTGATCTCTTGTATGCTATTTATTTTGTAGCTACTTACGCATATTCCACGAGGGCTAGCGGCGTATTCTTTATAAACCTCCTAGCTGGGACGCAATACCTTGGCCACCGGGTTAGTGCGCAGCCGGAAGGCGTCTGGCATGCCCGAACCCAGTAGCGGACGCAGGTAGAGTCTGAACGCATCGGTCACGTCAGTGCCATTCTGTGTGATGAAGGCATCTTCCATGATGCGCGTCTTGCCCGCCACTGCATCCAGTGGCAACAGCTCATAGTCCACGGAATAAAAACCGGTGCGCGTGATGGCCACAGACCCGTCGCGGTCACCCCACATGGCAAACTGCACGGCCTTCTCGCCAACCTCGCGCGCCTCGCGCTGGTCCACGTCGGACACGCAGCCTATGAAGGAACGCTGGAGGTAGCCCAGTGTGTCACCGCGCACCCGCTTGATCCCCAGTTTGCTTTTGATCTCTTCGCACAGCAGATCGGCCAGCGCGCCACTGCCAGACAGCTGCAGGTTGCCATGGGCATCGTGCTCCAGGTCTTTGGCCAGTTGCGCCGCGACCGGGCGTCCAGACGCATCGTGAATGCCCTCAGACACGGCCACGACGCAGCGCCCCAGACGGTCATAGGTGGCTTTGACGTCGGCCAGAAAGTGGGGCAAGCTGAAGGTGCGCTCGGGCATGTAGATCAGGTGCGGGCCATCGTCAGCGAACTTCTTGCCCAGAGCCGAGGCGGCGGTCAAAAAGCCTGCGTGCCGCCCCATGACAACTGCCACATAGACGCCCGGCAGTGCGGCGTTGTCCAGGTTGGCCCCCGCAAAGGCCTGCGCCACAAAGCGCGCGGCTGACGGGAAACCCGGAGTGTGGTCGTTACCCACCAGATCGTTGTCAATCGTCTTGGGGATGTGGATGCAGCGCAGCGCATAGTTAGCCTTGCGGGCCTCTTCGCTGACGATGCGCACGGTGTCGCTGGAGTCGTTGCCGCCAATATAGAAGAAGTGTTCTATCTCGTGGGCTTGCAGCACCTTGAAGATCTCGTGGCAGTAGGCGGCGTCGGGCTTGTCGCGCGTGGAGCCCAGCGCGCTGGACGGTGTATTGGCCACCATCTCCAGGTTGTGGCTGGTCTCTTGTGTGAGGTGTACAAAGTCTTCGTTGACGATGCCGCGCACACCATGTCGGGCACCATAGACATGCGCAATATTGTGGAAGCGCCGCGCTTCCAACGCCACACCCACGAGGGACTGGTTGATGACGGCGGTAGGGCCCCCGCCTTGCGCCACGAGAATTTTTCCTGATGCCATGGTGTGTCCGTCTTGTAGAGCGTGGGTATTGGGTCGCAGGTTGACTGCTAGTGCGGTGCTTGCAACAGCTGCACCATGTTCGCCAGGCCCAACTGGTTGGCCAGTTGCAGGGCAGTCATGCCATCGTCGTTGGTCAATCGCGTATCGGCCCCCATGACCAGGAGCGCACGCACGATCAACTCCCGCCGGTTGCGCACCGCCACCATCAGCGCGGTGTTGCCAGCGTCATCGCGGACATTGATGGGCACACCTTGTGCCAGCAGCTTTTGCAATGCGTCGTTGTTACCGGTGCGCGCGGCTTCCAAATACAACGCGGTTGGCGTAACACCTTCCATTTGGCGCGCGCGCAGAGGGGCTCCCGGTGGCGGTGCAGCGGCAATTGCAGGGGCAGGAGCAAGAACGGGCGGCGGTATTGCCGCGGGCGCTGGTGGTGGTGGCGCTGCCGCTGCCAGTCTCGCGTTGGGCGCCGCCCGCGCGGCCGATTCCACAACTCCTGGTGCGCGCGCTTCGCGTGGTGCAGCAGCAACGGCATTTTGGTCCGCCATTTTGTGGTCCGACTTGGAAACTATTTCTGCCTCGGCCGGTTGTGCGACAGCATCGCTACGCGACGCTGTCGCATGGTTGGTGGTTTGCGCCGCAGCCTGCAATGGCGCGCTGATGGTAGCGGCAGTTGGACTGTGGGCGATCTCTTTACGAGCGGCCACCGCCGCGGGCTTGGTGGGGGCCGTTGCAGTGGCGACGGTTGGATTTGGCGTTGGGCCGGGGGTACCAAGCTGTGCCCTTGACGGTGTTTGGTTGGTGGCTGTCTTTTCGGCGGGCGACGGACTGCTCGTAGATGCAGTGTAGGGCGTTTCATTGTGCGCAGCGGTGCCCAGGCCAGCGTCGCGCACCTCAGGTGTACCGCGGTCAATTTGCACAAAGATAAGCCCTGCCAAGCCCACAACAGCCAAACTGGCCACCAACGATAGCGTCCACTGGCTCTGGTTGGCGGCGGGCTTGGTGAGGGCGCTGCCCTCTACCCGCTGTAATGTGGCGCTCTGGTCGCGCAGCATCTGTGCGTGGGCACGTGCAGCATTGCCAACCCGGTCAGCAGGCCTGCGGGTGTCTTGCGCCACGGCGTCGGCGTAGCGTTCCAATAGCTCGTCACGCGGCTCGGTCATGCATACTCCTGCAGCAATTCGCGCAAGCGACTGCGCGCGTAACGCAGGCGGCTTTTCGCGGTCTCAAAACTCACACCGGTGGTGGCGGCAATGTCTTGCACATCCATGCCCGCTTCGGCCTGCAACATGAAGGCCTCGCGTTGGGCGAAGGGAAGTTGTTCGATGGCTTCCAGTAAAGCCAGGGCCTGCTCTTTGGACTCCAGGCGTTTGAGCGGTCCAAAACCGGAGTCGGCCGCCAGTGTTTGCACCAGGCCCATGCTGTCGGACTCGGCATCTTCATCCAGGCTGACATGGTGTTTGGCAGTGCGAAAGTAGTCGACCAGGCGGTTGTGGGCCAGGGTGAACAACCAGGTCTTGAACTTTGCGGTAGGCTGGTACTGGGGTGCATGGCGGGCCAAGGCAAACCACACGTCCTGCAACAAGTCGTCGGCAACCGCCTGCACTCGCACGCTTCGAAATACATAGCGCCACACGCCCATTTCGTGCCGGTCGTAGAGCAGGTTGAACGCTTGCAAGTTGCCAGAGGCGTAACGCAGCATCAGCGACTCGTCGGTCTCGGGTTGAAGGTTGGTAACGCTAGCCATGGCCCGCATTATGGGCCGCCTCCAGCACTCAATAGCGGCGTGCAGGTGGATCAGGCACGTAAGACAGGCTGTCCGAGTTGGGAAAGGGATTGGGGGTGTGCCCGGGCCGCTCTTGGATGACGCCTGCCGCGATAAGGTTTTGGCGGCTGTCGTAGCGGATGGTGATGACCTCGTTGGGCTGCGCCTGCAGGCGCTCAAAGCTGGTTTGCGACACATAAGAGTCTTCACGCTGGCCGTGGCCCGTTCCCAACTTGGGAGAGGGCATGGCCGGGCGGGCGTAGGACTGGGCCGTTGCATCCGCTGTGCGGCTGCGCTCGGCCATGGCTTCCGTCGGTGCTACGGTGGCGGGTGCTTGAGCAGCCGTGCTCTTTTGCGGCATGACAGGGCTTGCTGTTGGGGGTGGAGACGCCGCGTTGTCTGCACGTCCTTCTTTGAAGTCGTGCTCCTGGCGGTAGGGCATGGGTGTTGGCGCGGCTACCGGCTCGGGCAGCCGCTCCTTGAACACGGCCACACCAATCACCCCGACCTGGTTGGGTCGGCCGGTGCGTTCGGCATACGAGTCACTGGCGGATGCAAATTCAAAGGCGGCCACCTCGGTATTGCTCTTGCGCCAACCGGTGATCTGGTAGTTGTACCCGCCGCCAAATACATAGCCAGTCTGCCCCCAGGCTGCGGTCGCACCATTAACCACGTTGATCCCGTCGACCGAGGTGACCGCCATGATGCGTTCGCCGATCTTGTTGCGGATGGCGATGGCATACCGTGCGCCGGGAGCACCGGCCACCCAATATTCGCCCTTGCTGAAATACACCGGCAGCGTGGCGCCGGTGTTGCGGTCGATGACGGTAACGTCAGCCAGGCGGCCCACCGCTTGCGCTTGCAAACCACTGCAAACCAGGACTACGGCCAAACCCAGACGGCTGAGATTCTTGTACATGCTGACTCCAAAAATTGGTTGAGGAGTGGAATGAAACGAAGCAAACCGCGCGATGGGGTTAGGTTTCGGAAAATAGTTTTTTGCTCGGGCTCTTTTTCATGTCATCGTCGATGCCGCCAACAGTGCGTGCACCGTGACAATTGCTTACACCATGCATCGCCATTGCCGGCCGGTTGAACTGATGTGTTTGAAGGCATCTACTGAGTCTCAGCACCCAGATGATTTTATGCAAATGAACCTGCAGCCCACGTGAAATATTGTTGTTTTGCTATTATATGCATAGCATATTTTTTCGGATTTTCCAGCTTCATGCGATGACAACACCCATAACCCATCTACGACCAGGGTGCGCTGTCATACAGACAGGGCGTGGCGCCTGCGTAGGATTGGTGATGAGTTTGTGCACCCCAGTGGCACCACGAACTCAGGCCGCAAGCCATTTTGGCCGGTTCCCTTTTAACGCGCGCTTTTATGACGGAGGTTCTACAGATGGACACAACTTTCACTCCCCAAATGCTGATCGTCGGCGGCTTGGTTGTCTTGCTACTGGTTGCACTGTTGATTCGGAATTTCGCGCAACGCAGGCGCGGCCACGGCCCCAGCAACCGCTTTGGCGCGAACCACAGCCAGGACATCTTCGAGATGACCAGGCGCACGCAGGCCGAGGAAAATGGCAAAGAGCGTGACCGCTTGGCGTCCACCCTTATCCGCTAATCGGCCTGCTGCAAGGGCTTGCCAAGCTGTGTGGACTAAGCGACCTGGCACACAGACGCGAAATGGGCGGCCCCCTACAGTCAGGATATGCGGTTCATTTTGACCGCGTACTAACAAAAGAGGAGCTGCCATGAAATTCTTGATTCCATCCGTTTTGCTGATCTCCGTTCTGGGTTTGGGTGCATGCACTGGCCCTATGGGCCCTCCTGGCGCGACCGGTGACACGGGCGCCACGGGCAACCAAGGCAATACAGGCAACACTGGCAATACGGGCCGCCAAGGTTCTACCGGCTACACCGGCGCAACCGGTGCTACGGGTAACCAAGGCAACACAGGCTACACCGGCGCTACGGGTTCTACCGGTGCAACTGGCGACACCGGCGCTACTGGAAACCAAGGTAACACGGGCTACACCGGTGCTACCGGAGCCACAGGCTCCAAAGGCAACACCGGCAACACGGGAACCTCCGGTAGCGCAACCATCGTGGTGGTTCCGCCCACCAAGTAAGCAATTTCAGGTTTAGCTGAAGGGCTGAGGCCAACCCTGCCAAGACGCATAAGTCTATGTGTCTTGGCACGGTGTTGCCCAGGAGTCATCCCGCTGTTTGTATTTGGCATCGATCCGACGACAATCGTCGGAGTACAAACAAACTTCTCGGTCCCCCTAAAGGCCGCTGAGAACCCCACTTCATGCATTCACAGTTCAAGCGCGCTTGCATCACTGCGCTGGCCGTTCTGGCCCTTTGCGCCCACGCGGAACCCCCATTTGCATTCGCAAAGACACCGGGCAAGTTGCCCAAAGATGTGGTGCCACTGGTCTACAAAATCCATATCATTCCCGACCTGGCGGCTTTCACTTTTAGTGGCTCTGAAGACGTCACCATCGACGTGCGCAGCGTCACCCGCAAGATTGTGCTCAATGCCAATTTACTGGAAATTGATTCCGCCACATTGACGGGGCAGGGACTGTCGTCGCAAAGCCTGCAGCCGCAACTTGATGCCGAGCAGCAAACACTCAGTTTTATGTTGCCCAACGCATTGACCAAGGGCCACTACACGCTTAACTTGCGTTTTCGCGGTGTCATCAACCGCACAGCCCAAGGGCTGTACTACGACCGCTACAAAGTAGGCGCTGATGAGAAAATCATGATCGGCAGCAACCTCGAAGCGACCGATGCGCGTATGTTCTTCCCGTCATGGGACGAGCCAGTCTTCAGAGCCCGTTTCCAGATGATGGCCGATGTGCCCGCCAGCTTTACCGCCATCTCCAACATGCCGGTGCAGAACGCGCAGACATTGCCCAACGGCAACAAGCGCATTCGCTTTGCGATGACGCCGAAGATGTCCACCTACTTGGTAGTGTTGGCAGCCGGTGAGCTGGAGCGCAGCAGCGCCATGCAGGACGAGACCGAGATTGGTGTGGTGACGACGGTCGGCAAGCAGGCGGACGCAGCGTATGCGTTAAAGGCCAGTCAAGCGCTCGTGCACTACTACAACAACTATTTTGGTGTGCGCTACCCGCTGCCCAAACTGGACCAGATTGCAGTGCCGGGCGGCTTTGGTGGTGCCATGGAAAACTGGGGCGGCGTCATCTACAACGAGGCCACCCTGTTGTACGACCCGGCCAAGAACCCGATCAGCACACAGCAACGCGTGTTCTCGGTCGTAGCGCACGAAACGGCACACCAATGGTTTGGCAACCTGGTGACGATGGCTTGGTGGGACAACCTTTGGCTGAACGAATCCTTTGCATCGTGGATGGAGTCCAAGGCGACGGCCCACTTCAATCCGGCGTGGAACACGGCGCTGAGCGCCAATGGATCGCGCGAACTAGCGATGGCTGAAGATGCCTTGAAAAGTGCGCACCCCATCTATCAAGCGGTGACCAACGAAAGCCAGGCCGCCGAAGCCTTTGACCGTATCACCTATGAAAAAGGCCAGGCCTTTGTGCGCATGCTGGAAGCCTATCTGGGCGAAGAGGCGTTCCGCAAGGGCATACGCAGTTACATCGCCAAACACCAATACTCCAATACCACCAGTGCAGACTTATGGGCCGCGCTCTCAAAAGCATCGGGCAAACCAGTGGGCAAAATCGCCCTTGACTGGACGCTGCAGTCCGGCTTTCCGCTGGTCAGTGTAGATGGGGTCTGCGTGAACGGCCAACGCAAGATTAGGTTGCGCCAACAGCAATTTTTACTGGACGCTAGCAATAAAACCGAACGTCTGTGGAGCGTGCCCGTGCAGATCGGCGGCGCAGGGGGCAAGCCTGACTATGTGTTGCTGGACCGTCGTAGCCAGACCGTGTCGCGGCCCGGCTGTGACGGCCCCGTGGTTGTTGACCCTCAAAGCGTGGGCTACTACCGCGTGCAGTATGCGCCGCAACTGCTGGCGGAGTTGACGCACAGCCTGAACCATTTGCCCGACAGCGCGCGCGTCAAAGTCGTCACCGACGCCAGTGTGTTGTTCAGCGTTGGCCGCCTGCCGGTAACCGATTTTTTTGGCATCGTCAAAACGCTGGCTGACGAGCCCCGCGCAGCCGTCTGGGCGGTGCTGTTGGACCGACTGGAAGACTTGGATAACCTGGCCCGCGACGATGTCACCACGCGCCACGATCTGCGACGTTACGCCATTGCGGCCGTAACACCCAAGTTCAAGCAGTTGGGCTGGGACAGCGTGGCTGGTGAATCCGTGGACCGCGTCCAAACACGCGTCGCCCTGCTGCAGTTTTTGGCCGCAATGGGAGATGAAGCCACCATCCAAGAAGCCCGCACCCGGTTTGGGCGCTATCTGGCGGAGCCCGCAAGCCTGCCCCCTGCGCTATTGGGCGTTGTCATGAAAACGGTGGGGAGCAACGCAGACCAGGCCACCTACGACAAAATGCTGGCGCTGGCCCGCCATGCCGAAGGCACGGAAGAAAAGAATCGCCTATACGGTGCCGCGTTTTCGGCCAAGGATCCGCAGCTGGCGGCCCAGGCTTTGCCCTTGGCCTTGTCCAAGGACTTGCCGCCGTTGGTTGCCAGCAGTGTGTTGTCTGGCCTGGCGCATGAACACAACGCGTTGGCCTGGGCCTATGCGCAGCAAAACGCCGACGCTTTGTTGCAAATGCAGCCCGATTACCAGCGCAATGCCTATCTGCCCGCGTTGGTGCGCAGCAGCAGTGATGCGGCCCAGGCCGATGCGTTGGTGGCCTTTGTCACATCACACCTGCCGCCCGAAGCCCAGATGCTGGCACAACGCAGTGCCGAAGGCATACGCATGCGCGCACAACGCAAAGCGCGGTTGGTGCCGCAGGTGGCGCAGTGGCTGCGGTCGAACAAGGGCGGCTGATGGGCAAGGCGCTGCTATTTGCGCGTACGCGTAGGCCCGTGAGCTAGCGTTGCTGGGTCGACCATGCGTCCAGCGCAGACCAGTTGAAAAATAAGCTGGGCATGCTGTGCATACTCGGGCATTAGCATGGCGCTGCGCCAAAAAAATAACCCTCCAAGTGGAAGGTTTCGGTTGTTGTGCAAACCCTTGGATCAGGCAAACACCCCCGCCGTCTCCTGCATACGCGTCGACACCTCACCCAGGTGATGCAGGCTGTCGCCAAAGGTCATTTCCAGCTGCGTGAGTTTCTTGAAGTAGTGGCTGACAATGTATTCATCCGTCACGCCGATGCCACCGTGCAGTTGCACCGCCTGCGCGGCCACAAAACGCATGCTTTGGCCCAGTTGGTACTTGGCACGTGCCATCGCGGCACGGCGCTCTGGCGCAGGCGCGTTGAGCTTGAGGCTGGCGTAGTAGCTCATGGAGCGTGCCAGTTCAAGCTGCATCTTCATGTCGGCCGCGCGGTGGCGCAGGGCCTGGAAACTGCTGATGACAACACCGAACTGCTTGCGCGTGTTCAGGTATTCGGCGGTGATGGCCATGGTCTTGTCCATGACACCCACCGCCTCTGCACAGCTGGCGGCGATGCCAATATCCACCGCATGTTCCAGGGCGGCCAAGCCGTTAGTCGTGATCAGCGTGGCGGGAGCGTTCTTGAATGTAACGTCGGCGGCGCGGCTGCCGTCTTGTGTGCCGTAGCCGCGGGTGGTCACGCCGGCAGATGCGCGCTCGACCAAGAACAAGGCCAGTTGGCTGTTGATTTTGGCGGGCACGATAAAGGCGTCTGCTTGGTCACCCACAGGGACTACGTTTTTTGTAGCGTTCAACACATAGCCACCGGGAGCTTGCGTGGCTTTTGCTTCACACACATCGAGCTTGTAGCGGGCTGCGCGCTCTTGGTAAGCCAACACCACCAGGACTTCGCCGCTGGCGATTCTTGGTAGCCAAGATGCCCTGGTGGCCGCGTCGGCATAGCCTGCCAGCACGCCACCTGCGATCAGGGATTGCACGAGTGGCTCGAGCACGATGCCGCGGCCCAGCTCTTCCATGACCACCATGCCTTCAACCGGGCCCATGCCCAGACCGCCATCGCCCTCGGGCACGTACAGTCCGCACAAGCCCAGCTCGGCAATTTCGCTCCATGCAGCGCGATCAAATCCACCCGCCTTTTCAGCAGTGCGGCGGCGCTCGAAGGTGTAGCCCTTGTCCACCCATTTGCGCACGGCATCGCCGAGTTGTACCTGGTCGTCAGAAAATTCAAAGTCCATTTTGTCACCTGCATTCATTTAGATGGAACCCCCTCGTGGAGGGGGGCACGGGGGAGCGGTCTTGTTGCGCAATGCGCAGTTGGTTCAGGGCGTTAGCCCAGCACCACCTGCGCAACGATGTTGCGTTGCACCTCGTTCGATCCGCCATAAATGGTGGTCTTGCGCATATTGAAGAAGGTCGATGCCAGCGGCGCATTGGCCACCTCGCCGCCAGGGAAGTCGCCTTGCCAGCCAGCCTCCATCGCCTCGCGGATCAGAGGCAGGGCAAAGGGGCCCGCGGCCAGCATCATCAGTTCGGAATAGCGTTGCTGCAGCTCGCTGCCACGGATCTTCAAGAGACCGGCAATGTCCAGCGAGTTCTTGCCCGATTTCTCCGCGGCCAGCACGCGCAACACCAGCATCTCCAGCGCAACCACGTCAACTTCTAGTTTGGCGATCTCGTCGCGGAATCGGGTGTCTTTCCACACGCCTTCGCGCTTGGCACTGCGCTTCAAACGCTCCAGCTCGCGCTTGGCACGGTTCACGTCGGCAATATTGGTGCGCTCGTGGCTCAACAAATGCTTGGCGTAGGTCCAGCCCTTGTTTTCTTCGCCGATCAGGTTCTCGGCGGGAACCACCACGTTGTCGAAGAAAACTTCATTGACTTCGGCCGCGCCGTCCAGTAGCACGATCGGGCGCACCGTCACGCCGGGCGATTTCATGTCGATCAGCAAAAAACTGATGCCGGTTTGTGGCTTGCCTTCGGTGCTGGTGCGCACCAGGCAGAAAATCCACTCGCCATACTGGCCCAGCGTCGTCCATGTCTTCTGGCCATTGACCACAAAGGTATTGCCCCGGCGCTCGGCACGGGTCTTGACCGATGCCAGGTCAGAACCCGATCCTGGTTCGCTGTAGCCCTGGCTCCACCACACTTCACCACTGGCGATGCCGGGCAAAAAACGTCGCTGCTGCTCGGCATTGCCAAACGCCATGATGACAGGCGCGACCATCACCGGCCCAAAGGGCACAACACGGGGCGCGCCGGCCAGTGCACATTCTTCTTCAAACAAGTGCTTTTGAACTGCGTTCCAGCCGGGACCGCCAAACTCCTTGGGCCAGGCGTGGCCCAGCCAGCCCTTCTTGCCCAGAATCTTGGCCCAACGCTGCATATCGTCGCGGGTCAGTTCCAGCGCGTTGTGGACTTTGTGGGCAAGTTCGGTGGGCAGATTGGCCCCGACCCAGGTGCGAATATCTTCGCGGAAATGCTGCTCTTCAGGGGTAAATGCCAAGTCCATCCAATGTTCTCCAAGTAGACATTTCGCTTTTTAGCACGGTCGTTCGATTCACTCTGTCAAAGTTGTGACAGTGGAGTTTGGTGCGCCCAGGTCAGCTACTTTGTCAAAGCGCAGTTTGGTCGTGTTGCGAGGGGGTACTGTGGGCTACAAACAGGCGTTAACGTTTGGAGAAATTTACCAATACGAACACGATGGCCAGTGGAATGTAGGCGGCGAGGTAGATATTCCGGGCCTGTTTGATGTCGGCGTCGATGGGGTACATCTCGTATTGGGTCGAACCAAACCCGAGCAGTCCGGTGGATGCCAGTCGCTTAACGCGATAACACGCGAGCGGAATGACGGGCACGAACACGACGCAAAAGAACTTGGTTGCGGTGTACCAGCCCTCAGCGTCCAAGTCTTTCTTGCCGTACAGCGTCGTTCCTATTCCATTGAATGTAAACACAGTGGTTCCCCAAAAACGTGGTTGTCTATTGCACTCGCAAATATTGTCCCTAAGCACGCATGTGACCGTGGACACCTATACGAATCCGCCGTCAGCTGTACGACAGGCAGCTTCGTCGATCTACCGGTAAAACGCTTCGACCGTACCCTTGAGCTTGATCAACACCGGGTTGCCCTTGCGGTCCACAGTCTTGCCGGCCGGCACTTTGACCCAAGCCTCGCTGATGCAATATTCCGCCACGTCA
>JANXVI010000177.1 GCA_025351745.1 Rhodoferax sp. | reverse complement strand
ACGCTCGGCCACGGCGGTCTTGCACCACTGCTTGTAGCTGGCGTGGGCGGCGGCAAAGGCGCTGGCGGTGTTTGCAGTGTTGAACTCCGGCACCACGGGCACGGCGGTCGTGTTGAGTGCCGCCAACAAAGGCTCGCGCATGGTCGGCACGGTCAGGTCCAGCCCCGTGCTGTTCTTGCGGGCACCGACGTGCGTCCCAAACAACGCAGGCGGCAACGGCAGGCTGGAATGCGGCTCCAGGCGCAGCGGCGAAATCAGTAACTCTTGCATGCCGACCGACTCGTCTGCCAACTGGTGCACAAAGGAAGAGTTGGCACCGTTCTCCAGCAGGCGGCGCACCAGGTAGGCCAGTAGGTCGCGGTGCGCGCCCACGGGGGCATAGACGCGGCAGGTGACCAGCGGGTTCTTAAGCACCTCGCGGTACACACCTTCGCCCATCCCGTGCAGGCGCTGCAACTCAAACTTGGCGCCGGTCTTGGCGCCCATTTGCAGGATGGCCGCAATCGTCGCGGCATTGTGCGTGGCGAACTGCGGGTAGACCGCATCGGGTGCGGCCAACAACGTGCTGGCGCATGCCAGGTAAGACACGTCGGTGTGGTGCTTGTGGGTGAACACCGGGTAGTGCGGCAGGCCGAACTCTTGCGCACGTTTGATTTCTGCATCCCAATACGCGCCTTTGACCAGGCGGCACATCAGGCGCACCTTGTATTTGCGGGCCAACGCGGTGATGTGCGCGATCAGCTCCAACGACCGGGTCTGGTATGCCTGCATAGCCAGGCCAAAGCCGCGCCAGTTGGGATGGTGCTCGGCCACCTTGGCCACCAGCACTTCAAACAGCTCTAGCGACAACTCCAGCCGATCCACTTCTTCAGCGTCCACCGTCAGATTGATGTTGGCCGCTGCCGCCCGCTGGCACAAGCCCCAGACGCGGGGCACCAGCTCGGCCTTGACACGCTCGCTGTGCGCATCCTCATAACGCGGGTGCAAGGCGCTCAGCTTGATCGAGATACCGTCATTCTTCTCCAGAGCCCCCGTCTTATCTGCCTTGGCAGCTATTGAATCGATAGCATCCGCATAACTTTGCAAATAACGCAGTGCATCCTCGTCGGTGCGTGCCCCCTCGCCCAGCATGTCGTAGCTGAATGTCAGCCCCCACGCTCCACCGCCTTGCGGGTCGCTGCCCCCCGAGGGGGGGTGTTCCGCCTTGGGGCGGCCCGGCGGCGGAACGCGCAGTTTGGCAGTTTGTTGGCGGGCGCTGTCGGCCTCGCGCTGCGCCTCTTTCATGTTCTGGCCCAGCACAAACTGGCGACCCAGCAGTTGCACGGCGCGCAGCGTGGCGGCGACCA
Organism: Rhodoferax sp.; assembly: GCA_025351745.1. Lineage (GTDB taxonomy): Bacteria > Pseudomonadota > Gammaproteobacteria > Burkholderiales > Burkholderiaceae_C > Allorhodoferax. The sequence continues at coordinate 660 of JANXVI010000177.1, read as the reverse complement.
CCGTCTTGGCCCCCAACTTGCCCATCAAGCCCGGTTCGCTCTTGGCATTGCTGTCGGCCGCGCCGGGCAGGAAGTGTTTGCTCATCGCGATAGCGGTGCTAGACAAGCGCGCCAGCACTTTGTCGCCACTGCCATCAAAATCAGCCCGACCCAGTTGGTCGGCCGTCAGCGCAATGGCGGTCTCCGCGTCCGGCACACGCAGCAGCGCCTCGGCCAGCCGCATCAAGGCCAGGCCTTCGGCGCTGGAGATGGGGTATTCCTTCAACAGGCTTTCCATGGCCCAGAACGGCGGCGGGTTGTCGCGCACCGCCTGCACCCACGGCGCGGCTGAACGGGCCGCGTCTGCCCAGTCCAATGCCTGGCTCACGGTTTGCAGGTGGTGCGCCACCACGTCGGCTTCGGGTCGGTAAGGGAAAGGCAGGCGTTGCGGGACGGGCATATGGAGCTCCTGTTAATTTACTTGCCAGATGGACTGATTTATGCCACCAAACGGACGATGTCGCTATGTTCGTGGAATATCAATGCAATTTCTCACTAAAATTCGCGTTCGAAATAGTCAGATATGCTGCAACCCGGTTTGGGTGTGGCCGGCCGGTGTGTGTTTTGCGCAGGTCAAGGAGGAGCCCGCGCAGCGGGCGGGGGACACGGAGCAAAGCACAC
>JANXVI010000138.1 GCA_025351745.1 Rhodoferax sp. | reverse complement strand
CGGCACGGTGCACGTGCATGGGCCGGTAATAGCCGCCCTTGATGTCGTCCTCTCGGCTCCACAGCACGCGCACGGGTGCGTCCATGCCAGCGGCTTTAGCCAGCTTGGCGACCGTGCAGGCCTCAACCACATAGTCGGCCGTGGGCACTGCGCGCCGCCCAAACCCGCCACCGGCCATTTGCACATTGACCTTGATGCTTTGTGGCGGCAGGCCCAACACCTTGGCTGCGGCCATGCCGTCAAAGCCTGGCATTTGCGTGCCCAAATAAATCGCGGCCTTGGCATCGGCACCGCTTCCAGTCAGATGCACGGTGCAGTTCAACGGCTCCATCGGCGCATGGGCCAGGTAGGGAAAGGTGAACTCAGCACTGATCTTCTTCGGTGCCTTGGCCAGCGGTCCCATGTCGGCAGCGATCTTGACCATGCCGGTTGTCTTGGCGAGCGCCTTGTAGCTAGCCAGTTGCGCGACGCTGTCAACCTTCTCCCTCGCCGACGTGTCCCATTCCAGCTTGAGTGCATCGCGCCCCTGTTTGGCCGCCCAATAACCCTGCGCCACCACGGCCACGCCCTCGCCGCCTCTGTCGGTGGGCATGCGCAGCACGGCCTTGACGCCAGGAACAGCCTTGGCCGCGGTGTCGTCCAGCGATTTGAGCTTGGCACCAAACACAGGAGCATGCGCCACCACAGCCGTCAACATGCCGGGCAGTTGCATATCAATGCCAAAGTTTTGCTTGCCGCTGGACTTGGCCAGCGTATCCAGGCGCGGTGTAGCTTTGCCGATGATGCGGAAATCTTTGGCGTTTTTGAGCGCAACCTTTTGCGGTACCGGCAGCTTCATCGCCGCATCCGACAAATCGCCATAGCTGATGGATTTGCCACCACCGCCCAGCACCATGCCGTTTTCGGTACGCAGCGAGTTGGCATCTACACCCCATTGCGCGGCTGCGGCCCCCACCAGCATGGCACGGGCACGGGCGCCCAGCTCGCGGTACTGCATGAAAGAGCGTTTGATAGAGCCCGAGCCGCCCGTCAGGTGCATGCCAAAGGCCGGGTCCACATAGGCGGCATCGGCATCCCCGTGTTCGGCGCGCACCTTGCTCCAGTCCGCATCCAGTTCCTCGGCCAGGCACATCGGCAAGGCAGTCAGCACGCCCTGGCCAAATTCGAGGCGATTGATGGTGACGACCACCGTGCCATCCTTGTCGATGCGCACGAAGGCCGACGGTTGCTGGAAAGGTTTGAGTCCCGCGGGCGAGGCGGGAGCGCCGGTTTGAGCACCTGCCAGCATCGGGTAAGCGCCTAGCGCGAAGCCCGATGCCACGCCCATTTTGAGGAAGCTGCGGCGCGGCAAGCCGTCGTCTGCTATGGATTTAGAAGCACCTTGGGCACGTTCTACGAGGGCTAGCAGCCCTTTTGGAATTTGGGAGCGGGCTAGATCCAGGGTTGCGGAATCGAAGTGCATGGTGATTTCCTCTTCAGGCCAGGGATGTCGCTGCAGCGTGGATAGCACTGCGCACGCGGGCGTAAGTGCCGCAACGGCAGATGTTGCCGACCATGGCGGTATCTATGTCAGCGTCGCTGGGTTTTTTGTTGGTCTTCAGTAAGGCAGTGGCACTCATGATCTGGCCGCTTTGGCAGTAGCCGCATTGCACAACATCGTGCGCGACCCAGGCGTTTTGCACGGCCAGCCCAACCTTGTCGCTGGCGATGGCCTCAATGGTGGTGATCTTCTTGCCCGCCGCGGCCGAGATGGGGGTGACGCAAGAGCGTGTAGCCACACCATCCACATGCACCGTACACGCGCCGCACAGGGCTGCACCGCAACCGAACTTGGTACCGGTCATGCCCAGCGTGTCGCGCAAGGCCCAGAGGATAGGGGTGGATGAATCGGCATCGAACTGCGTGTCTTTGCCATTGATGTTGAGTGTTGGCATGGAGTATCCTCAGTCACGGCCATATTGGCCGGGTCGGCCGAATGTAATCGAATTTTGGGAAATCCGCTGCCCTCCCAGGGACAGCCGTCTGCACCGGGTCAGCGCACTAGGCGGCCAGCCGATTTTCGTAATAGGGCCGCTCGCGATGGTCCAACATCGCATAGAGCTGCGCCAGGCTACAAGACCGTGGATTGAGCCACGCATCAAGGTTCTCTGCCTTGATGGGAATGACACACCTATCGTGACCGGCCCATGCAATTTCGTCGGGTGGCTCATCGGTGATCGCTGCGAAACTCAGCAAGTCCGGCTCGCCCGGCTGAGACCACTTGGACCACAGGCAGGCCAGCAACATGTCCTGCCGGGGCCGTGGTTTGAATTCCAGAATCACCTTCTGGGGGCCATCCGGCGTGGCGCGCTCGACGTGTTCGTAAAAGGCGTTCACTACGATGACTCCGTGCGTGAAACCAAACTGCCCTTTCCAGAAACCCTCCAGGGTGTCACGCCGGGCGTTGTAGGTGCCTGGAAACCTGGTGTCGAAAAACGCGGGCTTGCCGGCTGGCCGGCATTGGTAGCGCATGGGCTTTAGCACCCGCTTGCCATCTTCCATCACCATCACTGGCGCGTAGTAGCCTGGAAAAATGCGGGCATCTTGATCAACCAGCGCCGTCCGTCCGAGGTCGGCCAGCTTGTCCATGCACCAATCGACCTTGTGGGTTGCGATGCGCTTGGCCTCCGTCGCAGCCTTGGTGGTTTTGCTTAACAAAGTGCGCTCTGCATCGGCCAGACGCGTGCGCTGCTGGTACAGCGTCTGCTCCAACTTGGTCCTTTGATTGGCGCCAAACTGGTCGACGAAGTTACAGATCTGGTTGCCACCCAGGTCAACTGCGTTCTTGAAGGCCACTTCCATCGCCTTGAGGATTTTGACCCTGTCGTCCTCCAGCCGGGCCCAAAAGAGATCGACGAAGGCCTGTATGTCGATGTCGGCACCGTAGGTACGAACATATTTTTTATGGTCGGCCAAAATTTGTGCGGAGTAACACATGGCGGGGCGACCGATATCAGCTCGATTGTTTGAAAGCCATGACGGCCTGATTGCGCAACGTGCGTAACAATGCCAGCTCTTTCTCGTCCAGTTCCAAAGAACCGCGGTTTTTCTTGTCGGCATAAATCAGTCCAAACGGCGCGCCCTTGATCATCAGGGGCAGCAAGAGGAAAGTGGGCGCGTTCAAGCCTTTGCGATACCACTCCGGTAGGCGCTGGGCGAGCTTAGGCTCGGTGGCATCGCTGATCATGGTGTCGGTGCCCTTGTTGCAGACCACGGCAAAAAGATCTGGCGCGCCGGACTTGAGTGGCACCTTGAAGTTCTTGACAAAGGCTTCCACGCCATTGCCCAGACCGAAACGGCCTGTCATGGTTTCGGTCTTTGCGTCGCGCATACAAAAGATGATGTGGTCGAAATTCATGGCGCGGATCATGGTTTCCAGAATCATGCGCAGCACGTCGGGGAGCTTGAAGTCGTCTACCATGGCGTTGGTGATGTCCTGAATGCCGGCCATCAGGGTCTCCGTCACATGCAACTCTTTTGCAGCCCCTGGCGCATGTTGGCCTTGCGGCAGGGCCGTGCTGGTAGCGTGCAGCTCCAACGCGCGCAGCGTGGGGTCAATTTCGGGCGAATGGCCCGAACCGGACGCAACGCCGGATGTGTGGGGCATCTTCAGCAAATTGGCCGCGGCAGACCCCGGCGCGACCCGTATTTCCATGGCGGTGGCCAGCTCGATCAATTTCTGTCGCGCCACGATGGTGGCGGACTGCACGTCCTTGGAACTGACGCCCATGGCCGACACATATTTGCGCGTGACAGCCTGGATACGCGCGTCTAGATCCGCAGGGGCGGAATGCAGCAGCACGTCGGCAATCTCGTTGGCCGCCAGCGCAATCCAGCGGATGCGCTCACCCGAATCCACCGGCGCTTTGGTTGGCACCGCGCCCACCGGTTTGTGCATGCAGCGCTGCATGCTGATGGGCAGTCCCCAAGCCTTTGCAATGCCCAAGCCCAGCTCTTCAAACGTCAGGCCCAGCACGTTGACCGATGCGACGGCCTCGCTCACCGGCTCACGCGTGGACTGCTCCATCTTGCGCACCTGGCTGGCCTCTTCCGGAAAATAAAACTGCACCAGCAGACGCCCCAGATTTTGGAACATCGAGCCAATGAAAGCCTCTTCGCTCTCGCCCGAACGTGGGCACAGCTCGCCGCCAATGGAGCCTGCCATCAGCGAGCGCAAGAATTCTTCTTTCAACTGCCCCGCATGCGCCTTGTCTTGCATGTGCTCCAGCAGCACGAGGCTTAAAGCCATATTGCGTATGCCGTTGAAGCCCACCAAGTTGACCGCACGGGACACCGTGTTGATGCTGCCCCGGTGCGCAAAGTTGGCGCTGTTGACCATGCGCAAAAGCTTGTTGGTGAGGGCTACATCCTTGAGGATTTCGTTGGTGACGCTATTGACACTTTCCGTGTCGGAATTCGCCATGTTTTGAATGCGGATGACCGAATCCGACAAGGCCGGGAAGTCGCTCTTGTGGCGCATGCGCCGGAGCAGAAAATCAAGCGTACTGCTTTTGCCCGCGGCCTCTACCGGCACCGCGGCAGGCTTGGCCCATTGCTCTAGTTCAACCAAAAAAGCCCGGGCCGAACTGAATCGCTGCGCGGGGTCCAGCGCCAGTGCCCGCAGCACGATGGCGCGCAGGCGATCATCAACATCAGGACTCATTTCAACCGGCAACTTCAATTGCTCGTGCACTACGCGGTAGATGGCCCGGTAAGGATCGGGCTCACTGATCAAGGGTTTGCCAACGAGCAACTCGGCCAGCACCAATGCTGCTGAGAAAATATCCATAGATGCGGCGGGGGCTGCACCATTGGCGGCCTCTGGCGACAAATAGCCCACCGTGCCGCCACTGGGTACCACAGGGTCGGTACTGTTGCGGTCCCGGATGCGAGCAGCGATGCCAAAATCCATGACCCGAGCCCGGCCCGCAGCATCCACCAGGACATTGGAGGGTTTCAAATCCCGGTGGACGACGTTGGCGGCATGGGCCACCGCAACGGCGTCCAACACGTCCAGCATCAACGAAACCGCTTCCTGTGGGGGCAGCGCGCCGCGCTGCTTGAGAACTTGGTCCAACGTGCTGCCAGCGATGTACTCAAACACCAAGTAGGGTTGATGATCTTGAATGTCCGCTTCGTAGACCGGAATGATGTTGGGATGTTTGACCCGCCCGACACTGCGAGCCTCTTCCAGCCATTGGATCAAGGCTTGCGGGTCAGAGTCGTTGCCGGGGCGCATGACCTTGACTGCCACTTCACGTTCGAGCCTTGGGTCAAAGGCCAACCAAACCGTAGACTGGGCGCCGCGCCCCAAAATTTTGCGTAATTCGAACCGCCCCAGAGTGTCCGAAACCTGCAGTGAACCGGTGCCCAACGGCGAGCGCCCGTTTGTCGTGGATGTAATTGGCATGCTCAGGCGGGTTGAGGATTGCGCATCAGTGCGACGTCAAAAATTGCAGTATGACACCTCGATGCCCACCAGCCAAGCGTCGTTGTTTATGGGTCAAAAACCTCCTCTTTTGAAGCAAGTGCCGTCGCTGTTTGCAAGGTTATGGTTAGCGCCCGTTTTAGCGCCAGTTTTGTCGTTATTGCCGACGAAGCTGCTGGCGCAAATCGGCGCGTTCTTGGTCACTTAACAACCGGGAAGGGCTGGCAGGCGCCTCGCGCGCCATGGCAACTTCCGGTGGTGTTTTAAGCGCTGCCCGCAACAAGGCGCGGCGCTGCTGCTGGTCGACTTTGCGCGCCGTTTCCCGGGGCTCAGCCTTTGCTTGCTCTACAGTCACTTTGGCAGGCTGCGCCACCGCCGCCACAGCAGCAACGGCCGTCAAAGCCAGAAAACCATAAACAATGCGCGGCGCCAGAATCATGTTGGGTGTAATGTTGTCAGCAGGAATGTGCTGGTGTGATTGTTGGACGATGGACCGCAACAGTCTGCCGATTTTTGTAACTTTCTGTCAAAACTTCCGAATTAGGCAAGCCGTTGTCTTGGAAGCCGCGCAAAATCACTGCTGTTACAAATTCCAGGCTACATATGCAGAACACGGCAACCCGACCCAACAAGATCCTGGTCGTAGACGATGACACCCGCATCCGCGACCTGCTGCGGCGCTACTTGTCACAAGAGGGTTTTGACGTTCTTTTGGCAGAAGACGGCAAATCACTCACCCGCATTATGTTGCGCGAAACCGCTGATCTGATCGTGCTGGACTTGATGATGCCGGGCGAAGATGGCCTGTCCATCTGCCGGCGCCTGCGCGCCGCCGGTGACGCGACCCCCATTATCATGCTGACCGCCAAAGGGGAAGACATCGACCGCATCGTCGGTCTGGAAGTCGGCGCCGATGACTACCTAGGCAAACCCTTTAACCCGCGCGAGCTGCTGGCCCGCATCCACGCTGTGCTGCGCAGGCGGCCGACGCCCGAGGTGCCGGGCGCCCCATCGACCGAGAACGAAGTGGCCCATTTTGGTGTCTTCACCTTTGATTTGGCGGCCCGCACCCTGCACAAAGAGGGTAAAGAACTGACGCTGACCACCGGCGAGTTTGCCATGCTCAAGGCACTGGTGCGCCACCCGCGCGTGCCGCTGTCGCGCGAGAAGCTGGCCCAGCTATCGCGGGGTCGGGAGTTCGAACCGTTTGACCGCAGCCTGGATGTGCAGGTTTCGCGCCTGCGCAAACTTATTGAAAAAGACCCCGCTTCGCCGCACTTCATTCAAACCGTGTGGGGCGTGGGCTACGTCTTCGTGCCAGACGAAGCGGCTTGAGTTTGGGCCTGCTCCCCAGCAAGCAGACTGTTTCGGCGTCGCAGGACGACTCCGAGTACGAGTCCGCGCCGGTCGGCCTTAATCTCTTCTGGCGCACGTTTTTCCTCATTGCCGTGCTGCTGGTGGGCAGCATGCTGGCATGGTTGCAAACCCTGCATTCGCTGGAGTTTGAGACCCATGCAGTGGGCACCGCCCAAGAGCTGGCCTCACAGGTCAATCTGAGTCGCGCGGCCCTGGTCTATTCCGACGCCATTGCGCGGGTGGCCTTGCTCAAGACCATGAGCGACCAGGAGGGTTTGCGCATCGTTCCGCGCGAGCCCAGTGACAAGTTCACGCCGTTCGATGATGACGCGCTGAGCCGCCGGGTGTCCAGCGAGCTGAGCAAGCGCCTGGGTAACGGCACAGTGGTTGCCAACAGTGTCAACAACCAGTCTGGCTTGTGGATTGGCTTTGTCATCGACGGCGATGACTACTGGCTGCTGACCGATGAAACCCGTTTCCACGCCCCCGAAGGCAAGACCTGGGGCGTCTGGCTGGCTGTTGCTACCGCACTGTCGCTGGTGGGCGCGGCTTTGATCGCGCGTTTGATCAACCGGCCGTTGAAACAGTTGTCGTTTGCCGCCAGCCGCGTGCGTGAAGGCGATTTTGAAGCCAGCCGCCTGGACGAGAACGTGCAAACCGGTGAAATCCGCGAGGTCAATATCGGCTTCAACCGCATGGCGCAACGGCTGGCCAAGATCGAGCAAGACCGCGCCGTGATGCTGGCTGGCATCTCACATGACTTGCGCACGCCATTGGCCCGGTTGCGCCTGGAAACCGAAATGAGCGTCACCGATCTGGATGCCCGTGCGCACATGTCGGCCGACATTGCACAGCTCGATGCCATCATTGGAAAGTTTTTAGACTATGCCCGCCCCGACAAGGCCAAGCTGAGCCCGGTCGTGCTGGCCGATGTGGTCGAGGCCTGCACCTATTCCTACCAGAAACAGACCGACGTCAAGATCAAGGTTCAGCTGGAAGACAACCTGCTGGTCATGGCCGACGAGGTAGAGCTGGGCCGCATCATCTCCAACCTGCTAGAAAACGCCCGCCGCTACGGCAAATCGGTCGACACCGGCATCGCTCGTATCCAGTTGGCTGCAATATCCCGTGACAAATGGGTGCTGATCAAGATCCGCGACCACGGTGTAGGTGTGGCGCCAGAGCAACTAGCGAACCTCACCCAGCCGTTTTACCGCGGCGAAGCAGCCCGCACGGCTGCCAATGGCGCCGGCCTGGGCCTGGCGATTGTGGACAAAACCGTGCAACGCATGGGTGGCTCGTTCTCGCTGGGCAATGCACCGTCGGGTGGCTTGTCGGCCAACATCCGGTTGCACCGGGTCGCGAGCGCTTGAAGAAATAGACCCCACGCTCGCAACTGCGTGCACATCGCGGACCGGCGAAAAATGATTGCCCCGTCGTCGCACGTCAAAAGCTGGCGGCCAGCACCGCACCCTCGCGGATGGCACGTTTGGCATCCAGCTCGCTAGCCAGTGCGGCGCCGCCAATGGTGTGGAACCGTGGGGCGCCCGTTACGTTGGGGGCGTCCACCGCTGGCATCAGTTCGGTCAACGATTCCTGGCCCGCACACAAGACAACATGGTCCACCTGAAGCACCTGCGCTTGGCCATTGACCGTGATGTGCAGGCCCGAGTCGTCTATGCGCAGGTATTCCACGCCCGACAGCAACTGCACACCGTTGCGCTGCAACACCGCGCGGTGCACCCAGCCCGACGTCTTGCCCAAGCCTGCGCCCACGCGCGTGGTTTTGCGTTGCAAAAGAAACAGCTCGCGGTAGGGCTCAATCGGCGCCGCTGCAACCAAGCCACCGTGGGCCTGGGCCTGCAAGTCCACACCCCATTCCTGGCACCAGTGTTCAATCGACAGCGGCAGGGCCACGGCTGGGTCGTGCAATAAAAATTCGGCTACATCAAAGCCAATGCCGCCTGCGCCGATGATGGCCACGCGCTTGCCTGGCGTGACCTTGCGCTTCAGTACGTCGAGGTACGACACCACGTTGGCCCGCTCCACGCCGGGAATGCGCGGCGTGCGCGGCACGATGCCGGTTGCAAGCACGATGTCATCGAAACCTTGGGCCAACAGTTGCTCGCGGGTGACGCGCTGGTTCAACTTGACCGCCACGCCAGTCATCTCAAGACGCCGTGAAAAAAACCGCAGCGTCTGCGCGAACTCTTCTTTGCCGGGCACTTGCATCGCGAGGTTGAACTGGCCGCCCACGCGGTCGCTGCTGTCAAACAGCGTCACATCATGTCCACACTCGGCCGCCACCGTGGCTGCGGACAGCCCCGCAGGCCCGGCCCCCACGACGGCAATGCGCTTCTTGCGCGCGGCTTTGCGGTAGACCAACTCGGTCTCATGCGCAGCGCGGGGGTTGACCAGGCAACTGGCGCGCTTGTTGGCGAATGTGTGGTCCAGGCAGGCCTGGTTACAACCGATACAGGTGTTGATCTCGTCGACCCGCCCCGCAGCGACCTTGTTGACCCAGTCAGAATCCGCCAGGAAGGGCCGAGCCATCGACACCATGTCGACACTGCCGCTGGCGATCAGCGCCTCTGCCTCATCGGGCATGTTGATGCGGTTGCTGGCAATAACCGGCACCTTGACCGCCTGCTTGAGCCGCGCGGCCACGCTGGCAAAGGCGGCGCGGGGTACGGAGGTGACTATGGTTGGCGTGCGCGCCTCATGCCAGCCAATGCCAGTGTTGAAGAGGGTTACGCCCGCGGCCTCCAGCGCCTGGGCCACCTGCACCACCTCGGGCCAGGTGTTGCCACCCTCCACAAGGTCCAGCACCGAATGGCGGTACATGAGGATGAAATTAGGTCCCACCGCCGCACGCACCTGGCGCACGATCTCCACCGGCAGCCGCATGCGATTCTCGATGCTGCCGCCCCAACCATCGGTGCGCTGGTTGGTGCGCGTGCACAAGAACTGGTTCAGCAAATACCCTTCGCTGCCCATGATCTCGACACCGTCGTAACCCCCCTTTTTAGCCAGCTTGGCGCAGCGCGCATACGCCTTGATCGTGGACTGGATGCCGCCCTCGGTCAACGCCTTCGGTCTAAACATCGAGATGGGTGATTTGACCGCAGAGGCCGACACCACAAACGGCTGGTAGCCATAGCGCCCCGAGTGCAGGATCTGCATCAAAATCTTGCCGCCCTCCTCATGCACCGCAGTGGTCAGCTTGCGGTGGTTGCGCACATCGAAAATTGAATTGAGCGTGCCACCGAAAGGCAGCAACCAGCCTTGGCGGTTGGGCGAAATGCCACCGGTAACGATTAAGCCTACGCCGCCCTTGGCCCGCTCCCGAAAGTACGCGGCCAGCTTAGGATAGTTGTAGAAGCGATCCTCCAGGCCGGTGTGCATGGAGCCCATCATCACGCGGTTGCGCAGCGTGGTAAAGCCCAGATCCAGGGGTTGCAGCAGATGGGGGTGCGCAGTGTTCGCGAGGGAGGCAATAGCAGTCATGGAGGGCAGTCTGAAGATGGCAACATGCCACACAAGGTGGCCTCAAGCATTTTCTGCCCAAACCGGGACGGCACGCAGTACTAAATTAGAGGTTTAATTCTTGTCCAAATTCTTGGCAAAGCGGTTACGAAACCAGTCCTTCAGCATGTGCTTTTCTGACGACAAGACATCGCCACCGGCAAAGCCAAGGTGCTGGTCATACGCCATGTCAGAAATTGACTCCTGCGCGCTTAACAAGACCTTGCCGTCTGATTCGAGTCGGTAGCGCAGCGCGATCTGTGGCCAGTCTAGCGGTTTGCCCACCAGCCGAACCATGCCCCAACGGGCCGACGCGTGCAGCCTGCCGGCCAAGTCCACATTGAGCACGTCAAGCTGCAAGCTTTGGTCCGCGGGCAGGTATATTTTACCAAGCCACTGCAAATAGTCAGAGAGAGTTTGCAAATTGGCGCTGCTGTCGTGGTCTTCCCATTCACGCGCATCGGTATAGGTCTCAGGATGCACAAACACGACATTGACCGTGCCCGCCGCGGCCGTTGCGCTGGCGAGCACCAAGCCTGCGCAGACCCACGAAGAAGTTGAAAGTTTCATAGCGTCGCCTTTCCAAAAGTGGCTCGTTGAACCGGGTTGACGCATTGGATGCCTTAGGCGTCGGGCGAGTTCCCAGCCTCCATCCCGAGCACCGTAACGCTGGGCTAGCAACGGGTCAAGCTTGGGTAAGCAACGCAACCGCCCGCGCCTCCATGGCCAGGCCCTCCCCCACCGGGCCCATCTTCTCCGCAGTTTTCGCCTTGACGTTGATCTGGTCTATGTCCACTCCCAACACCTGCGCAATACGCGCACGCATGGCGGCAATATGGGGAGCCAATTTCGGCGCTTGGGCGATGACGGTGCTGTCGACGTTGCCGATCTCAAAGCCCTTCTCGCGCACGCGGCGCGCAGCCTCCGTCAATAAGGCACCCGAGTTTGCCCCTTTGAAACGTGCATCGGTGTCAGGGAAATGCGTACCGATGTCCCCCATGGCCGCCGCACCCAACAGCGCATCGATGATGGCGTGCAGTAGCGCATCGGCATCGGAATGGCCCAGCAGGCCCTTGCTATGGGGAATTTCGACGCCGCCCAGAATCAGCTTGCGGCCTTCTACCAAAGCGTGGATATCCCAGCCTTCTCCGATACGCATCTTCATGGTGTGGCGATGTCCTTCTGTGAAAACCCAGGGTTGTGATGGCAGTCATTATCGACCTGCGATTGCCCTTTCGGACTAACGAAAATAGTGCCACAGCCTTATCGCACCGCCAACGTATACCGCGTGGCTGATTTAGCCATGTTGTAGACCCCAAAGTCGCAGCTGTATAGCGACCAGGCCTGACTGGTGTCGGCGGCATTGGTGGTAGAGGTCCAGTAGTAATCCGACACCACGAAATTGGTAAAGACCACCGGGCCATTGACTGAGGTGTTGGCCTGGTATTGCCCGTTCAGGTACGCGGCCTGCGGGAACGTGGGCGCGCGGTCCGACAGGCTCAGCATCTCGCTGCGGTTGGGCATGCGCCACTGCCCGGCGCTGGAGCCGTCGCTCAGGCCGCATTGGCCGCTGGCCAGGCCATTCACGGTAGACAGCGCAGTAGCCCAGGTTTGGTTGACGCAGTCGGCCTTTTTGAGCCAGGTCAGGCCGGTCACTGTGTCTGCCAACGTGCCATCACCATTGTCAATAAAGCGTGCCGAGGTCAGCACCGCGCCTATTTGCAGGTTGGCGTCATCACGCACGCCAAACGATGCACCGCCCTGCCCGTCGTACACGCCCGTTGCCAACAGTTGTATGGCACCTGCTGCGCCGGACTTGACCGCCCACAGCCCATTGGCCGAGGTTGACTTGGCATTGTTGAAGCTACCCTCCCCAGTAGCCAGCAGACCGCCGCCCACTGCGCTGGCCGCACCGTTGATCCAGCGGCCGTCTGAAAGCCGAATAGCCATGGCATTCGAGGTCAACGCCATGTAGATAGTTGACGTCCAATACGCGTTGACCAAGTTGATGCCGGTGAACGGGTGCCCTGCCGATAGCGCAGGGTTGGCCTGCGATACGTCCACCAGGCTCTCGAGCTCGTTGGCATTGGGCATGCGCCACTGGCCTGCGGCGGATGCATCACTGAGACCGCAGGCGCCGCTGGCCAACCTATTGGCGGCGGCCAGGGCCATGGACCAGTCGCTGGGGGCGTAGCAGCCCGCATTCTTGAGCCACACCAGCCCTGTCAGCCGGTCGCTCACGGTGCCGTTCAGGTTGTCAGTAAACCGGACACCAGGCCAAGCTACACCCTTGGCCGCGGCGGCGTCGTCGCCACTGGCATAGCTGACCGCCTGCCCTGTGCGCGGCAGGCTGGCCACCTTGTCGCCTGGCTTAAACGCTGTGAAATCGGCGCTGCGCACATCGCGCGCTGGCATACTCAAGAAGCGGATGACGGTGCGGTAAAGGCCGTTGAAATCGAACTTGGTCACGGCCCCCGCAGCATCCCCCACGGCCGCGCCGAACCCGAGGCCCCTCTTGGTGGCATAGATCTCGTAGTCGGCGTTGGCACCCGTGTCCAGACCCGCCACGGCATACCCACCGTTTGCGTCCGTCGTACTGGTGACCGTCGTGTTGGTGTTGTGGTGGAAGACGCTGACCGTAACGCCCGGCACAGGTGCGCCCGTCTTGTCCATCACAAAACCGGCGACGGTTGCCGACACGGGAGCATTGGTTTTGTCGTTACAGCCAGTGCACTGTGAGCCACTACCGCCCCCGCCACAGGCGCCCAATACGCCCAGACCCAGGACCGCAAAACCAGACCGCGCCCAGTGCCGGCCCTGTCTTTTCGGCAACGTCTGCAGCTGGGTTGTGGCGACGTGTAGGTACTCATGGGTGTGCATGGTCTGGCTCCAGATGGGGGACCATTTCAATGTAGAACGCCTATTGCAAGTGGTTAACGCCGTTAGACGGGCGGCGCCATCAGGCCGATAGATGGGCTACTGTAGGTAAGAAGCAATCAAAATACCCAAAACCGGTTTTATAAACCTATGCACCGGTAAATTTTGATTAAACCGGCCTGTAGCCCTCGTGGAATATGCATAAACAGCTATCAAATACATATTAGACGTCAACAGAAACGTCTTTGCTAAAGCCAGTGACCCCGTGTCACCCAACCGAACCCGTCACTTGGCAGCGCTGCAAATACCGGTCGTGCAGGCTTTTGGACACCGCCGTCACCACAAAGAACAACAGCACTCCGGCAACGCCGATGGCCGCGTCGGAAACCAGGCCGGCGTTGCTGCCATATTTTTCGTAGAAGTAGCCGTTCAAAATGCCCATGTAGGCAATCGGCGTGTTCGACAGCGATGAAAAAATACTGTACTTGGTGGCCGCTGCACCGGTGCCTATGGCTTCCAGCGTAACCGCTGTAAACGATGCAAAGCACAAGCCGCTGACAAAGCCGTACGACAACACAAAAAGGTAGTACATGTTGAGGTTATGCGGTGCCCAGGCCATCAAGACGGCGCAAACCGCCATCAAAATGCCGAACATTGCATAGGCGTTTTTGCGGTCCATGCGGTCGCAGATATAGCCGCCCACCATGCATCCCAATGCCGACAGCAGGCCGCTGAGGGCGCCGCTGGTAGCAGCCACATCGTTGGCGGAGGCACCCCACTCAGCGGCAAACAGCGGGAACAGGTTGCCGGCCGCGCCCGAGCCTATCGGCAAGAAACAAATCAGCAAACCCAAATAGCCCATGCGGGAGCGGGACACCTGCCACAGATCGAGCAATACCCGGCGGATGGCGCACCATAAGTACCAGGAAGGGTGTGCGAGTGCAGCCGTACCGGGCCGCTCATCCGCCAACGCAGGCAGATGCGGTTCGGGCTCAGTGGTATAGCGAATGGCAAGCCCCGTCAAAAGACAGATGGTTGCCAACACAACGCCGGGCAACCAGGGTGACACGGTGTTTTCTGCAATGACCAGTGCCAAGCCGCCGCCCAGGCCACTACCACCCAAGTTGCCCGCCTGAAACCACCCCGCCGTGCGACCCAACTGGTCGGGTGCCGTGTTGTAAGCCATCAGGCTCTCCACCGACAGGCTCAGGAACGCCGTGGAAAAGTTGCCCGCAACCACCAGCACGCGCAACCAGGGCAAGCCCGCCTCGGTGGCCGGAATCATGCCCAGCAGCGCAATACCCAATGCGCTGGTGATGCTGGCCACAACAAACCAGTGCTTGCGCTTCCAGGTCAGGTCGACCAGCGGCGCGTACAAGAACTTGAAGGTGTGGGGCAGAAAGCTCAGGCCGGTCAGCACGGCAATGGTGAGCGGGTCCACCCCTGCCTTGCCCAGCAAATAGACGATGGTGACGCCCAGAAAACCGCTGGCTGCGCCAAACGGAACAATCAACAACAAGAACACCAGAGGATGCGTGTAATGCCGCGCCGAGAGCAAAGGATGAAATTCGGTTGAGTTCACGGTTCCCCAATGGATGTTTTAGACCCTAGCCCAGCCCGTCAACGCTTGCGCGCAAATCGGGGCCACCACCAAGCGTCCATGGACCAATTGCCAGGCCCCCACAATACAAGAGCCAGCAGCAAGGCACCCCAAAACTGGTGCTGTTGCAAAGCCGCAGGCGCAATCTCGGAGAGGCTCAAGACAGCCATGATGTTAATGATGGACAGACTCATCGCGGAGAATCGACCCAACAAACCTAATACCAACAACACGGGGAAAAACAACTCACCAAAAGTGCCTGCCACTGCGGCAATGTGCGGTGGCAACAGCGGCACATGGTATTCGTCGGCGAACAGCGCAAGCGTGGTATCCCAATCGGCAATCTTGGTCAGCCCTGAGCGAAAAAACGCCATGCCCACAAACACACGCGCAGCCAATGCGGCGGGTGCTTGCAGGTGGGTGAGCAAGGTTTGAACCGATTGGAGCAACGGCAGGGCTGTGCTTCGTAATTGCGCGGTTGAGCGGATCATGGGGTTGACACCAAGTGTTGAAGAATAGCGAGATAGGGGATCAGCAGGGCATTGCGCTACTGGCAGGCGATTGCACAGTGGCAATGACACCGTTTCCCAGCCATTCACGCAGTTGGGTCGCGGCAGTTTGCGCGGCATGGTCTTCGCCTACAACGGCCACGAGCGCTTCACATATTTCACCGAATGGGTGACCGGCCTGCAGGCCTTGCACAAAGGCAAGTTCGGCGCTGCTCAAGGACTTCCATTGGGTATTCAAGCCCAGACGCCACACCAACATGTGGTGGGCATACGCTTCAGGCGGCGGCACATCGTCGTGTGCGGACTTGAGCGCGTGCCACACCGGGCCGATGGCCCATTGCATCTCCAACAGTTGCACCGCAGGATGCAGACCGAAACGCAGGGCCGTCCAATCGTCCGCTTGTAGATGGGCCAGCGCGTCCGGAGCCAGATCGGCCACCGATGCCGCATCAAACGCCGTGCGAAGAGCCCATTCCATGCGCGCCAGGTCCAGCATGGCGGGGTGCGGTACCAGATCGACTTGCTCGGCCATGAAGCCGCACATTGCGTGTCCAAACCATCGTAGCGAATAGTGGTCCGACGGATTGGCATCGATATAGGCGTTGGCCAGTGCATCAAAGTCGTCATCGCCCATCACCAGCGGCAACACTTCGTAGTTGGAGCGCAGCGCGCCACGCATGCGTGCACGGTAGGCATTGCGATACACGTCAAACTGCGCTGCACCAAAGGGCTTGAGCAGACCCGGCTGTGCAGGCTGGTCTTGCAGCAAGGCGGCTTGAAACTCGTTTTGTAAGGACTGCACGGCCATCATGCTGCGATTTCCTCCGCAATCAGCACTTCGGTGTGAATCTGGCGTGCATGGTCCAGCTCGTCCAGCAACTCACCCAACGCAGGGATGTTGTCGTCACGCTCGATCATCGTCGGCACGGCACCGCAGTGTTGCAGCGTGTGGCCATAGAGTTGCCACACCGCCTCGCACACGGGGTGGTCGTGGGTATCAATCAGGTAACCGTCTTGCACCTCATGCCCGGCCAGGTGGATCTGGCGCACGCGTTGGGCGGGCAGCGCGTTGATGTAGGTCTGGGGGTCAAAGCCGTGGTTGACGCTGCTGACGTATACATTGTTGACGTCCAGCAGCAATTCACAATCGGCACGGCCCAGCATCTCGGCAATGAATTCCCACTCGGGCATTTCGTCGGCCGCAAATGCAACGTAGGTGGACGGGTTCTCTATCACCAGGCGCCGACCCAAAAAGTCTTGCACGCGCTGGATGCGTTCACTCACATGGGCCAGCGCGGCTTGGGTATACGGCACGGGCAGCAGGTCATGCATGTTGAGCCCGTTGACGCCGGTCCAGCACAGGTGGTCTGACACCCAACCGGGTTCGACGCGCTGGGCCAGTTGTTTCAAATCGCGCAGGTAGTCCAAGTTCAGCGGATCGGTGCCACCGATATTGAGCGACACACCGTGCATCACCATCGGAAAATCGCGGCGTATGCGGTCCAGGTGCCACAGCGGGGCGCCACCGGGAACCATGTAATTCTCGGAAAGAATCTCCAGCCAGTCCACGCGGGTCTGGGCCTCGGTTTCAAAAACGGTGTAGTGCTCGGTACGCAGACCGACACCAAAGCCCTGGATGGAGTTCATGGAGGCCACATTAAAGTCAACAGGGGATTGAAAACAAGCCCGTCGAATGCGGGCTTGCAGATGCGAATGTCGTATTACTTAACGACCGTGCCGCCAGCGTCGGTGCACGCCTTGGCAGAAGCCTTGCTGTTCCAGCCCTGGCCTTTGCAGCTGTTTTGGCCCTTGCATTCGTTCTTGGCAGTCTTGCAGTCCGATGTGCCCTTGCAGCTGTTGACGCCAGCACAATGTACTGACATGTCATCAGCGGCTTGCACGGTGGATACTGCGCCACCCATGGCGAACAATGCTGCTGCGGTAGTGGCCAATGCGATGGCAGATTTGAATGAGGATTGCATGGTAGTTCCTTGAAAGGTTAAAACAATAAGAAGAAGTCAACGTGCAATAAAGGCTTGCGCCGTGGGTGCTTTGCTCCCGCTTGCCTCTGTAAGTCGGGCAAGGTGGCGATTGCTTACAGTGAACAGGATAAATTGTGAAAAAAAAGATTGCCCACGAGCAATCATCAAACGACTTTGAAGCAAATACTGCCGCTAGCCCCCACAGAATGGACGCACAAAGCTACATCATTGATAGCACACCCAAAATAGGGTTAGTACTTACGGGCCGAGAGTTTGATCGACACATCAGCATGGGTCAGCTCGCAAGCCGTGCCTGCAACACCGCCGCCGCCATCGCGAAGTCCTGCGGGTAGGTCACCTTGAAGTTTTGCGCGCTGCCTTCAACCAGCAGCGGTGCCCGGCCAACGAACTCCAGCGCACTGGCTTCATCAGTGACGGCATCGCCTGCCGCTAGCAAGGCCTGTTGCAGTTCGGCAATGCGGAACATCTGCGGCGTTTGCGCCAGCCACTTGTCGGAGCGGTCCACCGTCTGCGCAGCCCGGCCACCCGTTTCACGCTTCAGCGTATCGGCAAGTTTGAGCGCGAGTAAACCGCCCACGGCATCGTTCTGGCAGGCGTCCATCAACGCATTGATCTGTTCAGGGGTGATTAGGCAGCGGGCAGCGTCGTGTACCAGAACCCAGTCCGTAAATGCTGCGCCACGCTCCACCAGTGCAGACAAACCATTAAAAACGCTTGCAGCCCTCGTAGAACCTCCACATGCTGCTACTAAAAAGAGAGCATTTTGGTTTTCAAAGAATGTGTCTCCGTGCGATACCACAACCAGTATTCCGCTCAGGCGAGGTACACCGGCAAATGCGGCCAGCGTATGCAGCACCATGGGCTTACCTGCCACCGGCTGGTACTGTTTCGGGCCGTCGGAGCCCGCGCGCGAGCCAGTGCCCGCACAGGGAATCAGTGCCCACAGGCGGTCGGGTTCACTGGATGGTTCAGGGGCAGTGTGGGCAGAGGGTGGCATGCGCGGACAAAGGATCGGAGAAAACGAGCCCCGATCATAGGGGCAGGTCTCACCATGCGGTAGCCATGCTCCATCGCAGGCGGCGGACATCTGACGGCGCTAGCGCCACGGCACCGCTAAAATTGCCCCAACGTCTCAGCCCCACACCCCCCGTTCAACGAACAAGGGGGTTTTTGTATTTGTAGCCCCATGGATCTCCCCAAACTCACCGTCGGCAAACGCTTCACCCTGCCCCGCCCCCCAGGCTCTGCCGACGCGATGCTGCTGGCCCGCCTGGGCGTGCGCGAAAAGGCCGCTGGCAAGCCGATGACGGTGGTCACGGCCAACGCGAATGATGCCCAACGCCTGCT
>JANXVI010000127.1 GCA_025351745.1 Rhodoferax sp. | reverse complement strand
GGGTTGATCTCGGCATCAATGAAGCGTTTCAGCGTCTTTTGGATTTCAAGGTGTTCGTGGGTGAATTGCATGGTGTTGGATCAAGTAATGGGAGTCGTTGTGGTGTTCACACTTGAAATACTTTGGGCGTCTCTGCCCGGTGGAAGCCGTTGAATGGCTTGACGGCATCGCGCACCTGTACTGCGGCATCCGGCACCCGCATCGGGTAGCCCGCGCGCGCCTGCGGCCGTGCCCCGTCGATGCGCAGCGTGGTGCCGCTGATGAAGGACGCGCCTGGGCTTAGCAAAAACACGATACCGGCGGCGGTCTCGGCCTCGGTACCAAAACGCCCGGCGGGAATGGTCTTGGCCATCTCGCGGATCATGGGCGCCATCTCAACGGGATAGTTGTCCATACCACTGGAGGCGATATAGCCCGGCGCCACGGCGTTGACCCGTACGCCACGCGCCGCCCACTCCAGCGCCGCAGTCTCGGTGAAGCTGACCATGCCAGCACGCGCCGCACCGCTGTGGCCCATGCCGGGCATGGAGCCCCACATGTCGGCCACGATGTTGACGATGGAGCCGCCACTCTTGTTCATACCTTGCAGATAGCATTCACGCGCCATCAGGAAGCCGCCTGTGAGGTTGGTGTTGACCACCGCCTCCCAGCCTTTGGCGCTGATGGCTTCCAGCGGTGTCATGAACTGACCACCGGCGTTGTTGACCAGGCCATACACAGGGCCGTGCGCTGCAACGATGGCCGCCACCGTTTGCTTGACAGATTCTTCCTGGCGAATATCGCAGGCGTGGAAGCGGACTATTCCACCGTCCTCCATGATCTCGTGCGCCACCTTTTGCAACTTTTCCACCTTGCGACCGATCAGGGCCACCGTGGCGCCCAGCGAGGCAAGCTCATGCGCAACACAACGCCCGATACCCGAGCCGCCACCAGTGACGATGACGACCTTGCCTGCGAACAGGTTGGGAGCAAACACAGAACCGTAAGTCATACGAAAAAGACCTTAATTGATTGGGGACTGATCAGAACTACTTGGCAAGTTCTGATCCGTCCCACAAGGTTTCAGAAACAGATCCATCGCTGCTCCGGTCAGCTCCTGCAGTGACGCGCCCTTTTTGGCGTCGAACCACTGCACCGACCAATTCAGCGCTCCCAGAATCAGTAGCCGGGCCAGGCGCACCGGTGCGTGCAGTTCGCCATTGGCATGCAGGGCCGTCAGCACCGGTAGCCACAGGGTTTCGTACTGGGCAATCAGTTGGCCCAACGCCTTGTGCTGGCGCGGCGGCAAAGACCGCGCTTCGTACAGCATGACGGGCACAAAGTCGCTACCCGGTCCTAACAGCACGTCAAAATGCACCGTTACCAACACCCGCAGTTGGTCGGCGGGCGCCAAATCCGCATAGGCAGGTACTTGGGTGGCCGCATGCAAGCGGTCCAGCGCCGAGCGCATACCCTCTTCCATCACGGCATACAGCAGCGCGTCTTTGCTTTTGAAATGGTAGAACGGCGAGCCGCTCTGCATGCCCGCCGCTGCGGCGATATCGCGCGTGGTAGTGGCGGCAAAACCTTTGCGCCGGAACAGTTTGGCGGCCGAGGCCAACAGTTCCAGGCGGCGATTGCCATCGTCGCGCTCGTCCACCGTTTTACGGGGGCGGCCACGCGGGCGTTTGACCGTGGTGTCGGATGGCGGGGGCGCTACGTCTGGCTTCATGCACCAACGATACCAAATCCGAATATTTATAGCAAGCAATTGCTTTGTATAAATATTGCACCATACCCGCTCCGCCTGTTTTCGACGAAGGTCTTGAGGATAATCAGCCTCTAGCCCTCGTACAAATTGCCTCTACCGCTCTCATTTTAATAGCAACTGAGAAGCGCCTCCGCCCTGCAGTACCCGTGGCAGCGTCACGTCAAAGCGCGTACCTGCGCCCAGTGTTGACTCCACGGTGATCCGTCCACCCAGGGTTTTGCCCACCAGATTGCGCACAATGGCCATGCCCAGGCCGGTGCCACCCTTGCCGATTTTGGTACTAAAAAATGGCTCGAACAGCTTGGCCAGGTGGTCCGGCGCCATGCCAAAGCCGTTGTCGATGAACGCGATGTGCACGTGTTCGCCGTGCAGGCGCCCTTCAATGGTCAGCACGCCGTCGCTACGGCCATCAAAGGCATGCATATACGCATTGTTGACCAGATTGACGACCACCTGACCCAGCGGGCCTGGCAGGCTGTCCATGGTGATG
The DNA here is from genome assembly GCA_025351745.1 of Rhodoferax sp. GTDB lineage: Bacteria > Pseudomonadota > Gammaproteobacteria > Burkholderiales > Burkholderiaceae_C > Allorhodoferax. Next base: position 1,718 of record JANXVI010000127.1, on the reverse strand, counting down.
CCATCGGGTATATCGACCACCACCTTGTGCGGATGACGCTTGAGGCTGGGGCTTAGCGCGTTCAGTATCTCGTTGACCGCATGCGCCAGGTCAAAGCTGCGGCGCTGCTCGCTGGCTTGGTCTGCCGCCACCTGGCGGAAGTCGGCCAGTAGCTCGACCGAGCGCTCAAGGTTGCGCTGCAGCAGCGCTACGCCCTCGGTCACCTGCTCCATGAAGTGCTCCAGACCCGAGCGCTTGAGCAAGCCTGCCTGCATGGCACGCACCGTGTCGCGCGCGTGCTCGGCCAGCGTTCCAGCCACCATCTTGCTGTTGCCCAGCGGTGTGCTGAGCTCGTGGGATACCCCCGCAATCATGGTGCTCAGCGTGGCGTTGGCGGCGCTGTGGGCTAGCTCTTCTTGCGACTGTTGCAAATGCTCCAGTGCCTGCTGCAATTCCGATGTGCGCCGGGCCACGCGGGCTTCGAGGTTCAGGTTGAGGTCTTGCACTTGGCGCAGCGTCTGGCGCAGCATCAACTGCGAACGGACGCGCGCTTTGACAATCGATGCGTTCACTGGCTTGGAAATGAAGTCCACGGCCCCCATGCGTAGCGCCGCAGATTCTTCCTCGGGGTTGTTTTGCCCGGTGACAAAAATAATGGGAATGTCACGGGTACGCGGGTCAGCCTTGAGTTGGGCACAGACCTCGTGCCCGTCCATAACGGGCATCACCACGTCGAGCAGAATCAGGTCTGGCAACTGGCTCGCGCACAGTGCCAACGCTTGCGCCCCGGAGTTGGCCGATACGATTGTGTAATCGTCTTTGAAAACGTGCTGCAGCAACTCAATGTTGAGGACCTGGTCATCCACCAGCAGCAAGGTCGGGTTGTGCGGTGTATTTTCGGTCATGACAAGGACAGACTCTGCGCCAAAATGGCGCGAAAGGCAAGCACCGCCAGCGCGCTCAATACAGGCTCTAGTTTTGGGTGCGATTGAGTGCTGGCGTGGACACAAGCTTATTAAAAACAACTACGGCCCCCGAGAGGGCCATACAGCTCATTGGACAACCAGCCTTGGTGGGTTGCCTACTTGGCTGCGGCCGGAGCAGCGGCACCAAACGTACCAGCCTTGACCATCACCATGCTCTCGGGCTTAAGGTACTTCTTGATGCTGGCATTGACCTGTTCATTGGTCAACGCGTTGACCTTCACGGGAAAGTCGTCGAGCCATGCCGCGTCGTAGCCACGGTTGACCGCGCTGATCAGCACGCCGGCCATGCCACCGGTGGTGGCAAGGTCGACCTTAAAGGCGCCAATCAGATTGGCCTTGCGGGCGCTGATTTCCATGGGTGTTGCGCCGGCGTCGTACCAAAGCTTGAGTTGGCGCTGAGTGGAGGCAATACCCTTGTCCAGCAGGCCGGGGGCAAAAGTGGCCACGATGCGCCAGTCGCCGTCGTTGAACATGTCATTGCCCAAGTTAGAAGCTACGCCATAGGTCAGCCCTTCCTTGTCACGCACATTGGCCATCAGGCGGCCGGTGAAACCGCTGCCCAAAATAGCTGTGGCCAGGCGCAATGATTGGTAGTCGGCATCGCTATACCGTAGACCGCTGGGTTGGCCCAACACGACCGACACGCTGGTCTTGCCATCCATCACCACGTCTTGGACGCCACCACTGAGAGCACCAGCTGGCTTGTCTGCGCGCACCACCGCTTTGCCACCCGCCCAGCCGCCAAAGGCGCGC
>JANXVI010000121.1 GCA_025351745.1 Rhodoferax sp. | reverse complement strand
CTTTGAAAAGGTACGGGCCGAGCAGATCGATTTGGGCAACAAAGTGCGCGCGCTGTTTGAAAGCAAAGGCATCGTCAGTGTTGCCGCTGAGGGCTTCAAAGCACCGGGCGTGGTCGTCAGCTACACCGAAGACCCGGGCCTGCAGAACAGCAAGAAGTTTTTGGCGCAGGGCTTGCAGACGGCGGCGGGCGTGCCTTTGCAGTGTGATGAGCCCGCTGATTTCAGCACCTTCCGTGTGGGGCTGTTCGGGCTAGAGAAGCTGCACAACGTGGACCGGACGGTGGCGCAGTTGGCGGGGGCGCTGGGCAAGATCGTGTAGTTTGAGTCTATGATCGCGACCGTGTATGAAGGTCGCTTCGGGGGCGCAAGTGGACATAGGTTACCTCTGCCCAATTTGCCTCAGTTTCCAGCAGGCCCAGAATCGTCCCGACTTACCGTCTCTCCTGCAAGAATATAGAGATACGATCAATAGGGCGCTAAAACTGCCCGCAGCGAGGCTGCAAGCCACATTCAGGAGGTTTTGATGACCAACTTATGGAGCGGAGCCCGACTTATAGAGCACGTTTTGTGTCTCTGGACATTACGTTGGGCAGCTTCAAAGTCATGAAGCGGAAGACCACTGATCAAGGAGAGTTTTGGATAGGCAAGCACCATAACTTAGGTCTTGTTGCTTTCGATCCAAAGTTTCAGCAAGCCACAAATGATGCATGGGTTCGTCTATTCATAATTACAGAAGGCCGTTGGGGTCTTTTCACTCGGGAGAAAGCAAGGGCTGAAGTTACCGGGCCTCTGTCTGATTCTGAATTTCAACAAGCGTCCACCGCTTGGTTAGCAACCCGGGGGCGCTTGCTGCCTTTGCTGAACCGAAAGGCCCATTGTCATGACTGTAGCGCGCCACTGGAAGCTTGGTCATCGCCAATTTGTGTGAAATGCAATTGGATGAAATGCTCCTGCGGTTCATGCGGCTGCGATCGGTAGTTCTAATGCGCGCAAACGTGACCTTGAAAAGTTCCCCAACCTATCATTCCACCGGACCTGCGCGAAAAGCCGCGCAGGTCGGTGAATTCAAACGGTAAAGCGAAAAACTCAATCGGTTGAATGACCGCTACCGGGAGACTTCTAGGTCAGCTATGTGTCTTAACCAGGCATTGCATCGGCGACTTCAAACAGTTGCATCTGTAGATGGACGGTGGGCCAAGCCCAACTCCGTACACAGCGCATGCAGCGGTATGGCAAGCACGTCGTTCCCCAGTGGAAACGACTCAGCCCCCGGATACACCACCAACTTGCGCACGGGCGACAAATCCGCACATGCGGCATGAAAGCCTCGTTCGACCTTGGGGCTCAGGCTGCGTTTGATCTCGATGGCCCACATCGTCCCGTTGGGCCATGTCAGCAGCAAGTCGATTTCCGCGCCACCGCTGCTGCGGTAGAAGTGCGCCTGCACCATGGGCGGGGCGCAACCCAGCAGGTTCTCGATGACAAACCCTTCCCAACTGGCACCCAGCGCCATGTGGGACAACAGATCCTCCTTGGTCGCTATGTCCAGCAGGCCGTGCACCAGCCCACTGTCACGGATGTACACCTTGGGCGATTTGACCAGGCGCTTGCCCAGATTGGCGCGCCACGGAGGCAGGCGGCGCACCAGCAACAGGGCACACAGCAAGTCGATGTAACTGTGCGCAGTTTTGGCGTCGATGCCCATGTTGCGTGCCAGTTGGGCCACATTCAACAAGCCGCCCTGGTGGTGGGCCAGCATGGTCCAGAAGCGGCGCAGGGTGTCGGCGGCGATGCGCGGGCCGAACTGGGGGATGTCGCGTTCCAGGTAGCTGCGGATGAAGTTTTGCCGCCAGCGCAGGCTGCGGGCGTCGCTGGGGGCGGTCAGGCTCTCAGGGAAACCTCCGCGCAGCCACAGCGCATCGGCCAGCGCATCTCCCGTTTCCTGCACATGGAGCGGCCCCAGTTCGAGATAGGCAATGCGCCCCGCCAGCGTTTCACCCGACTGCTGCAGCAAGTCTAGCGACGCCGAACCCAGCAGCAGGTATTGCCCTGTCCGTTTGCCATTGCGGCGGGCCTGGTCTATCAGGCCGCGTAATACCGGGAACAGGCTGGGTGCGCGGTGTACCTCGTCCAGTATCACCAGCTTGTCCAGGTGGTCGGACAAATACAGTTCGGGTTGTGCCAGCTTGGCGCGGTCGCGCTCGGACTCCAGGTCGAGGTAGATGCTGGGGATGTTTTTTGCGGCCTCCAGCGCCAGTGTGGTTTTGCCCGATTGGCGCGGCCCCAGCAAGGCGACTGCGGGGGAGTTCTGAATTTCTTCAGTTAACTGGGGAAGGATCTGGCGGGTAAACATTCTTGCAATTATGGAACTTCATTCCGTTAATTGCAAGGATAAATAATTCAAAACCGCGGCAAATCCGGGTACTTGATCTGCCCGCCGCGCACCAGCATCTTGCCGTATTCCGCGCAGCGCTGCAGCGTGGGAATGACCTTGCCGGGGTTGAGCAAACCCTTGGTGTCAAAGGCGTGCTTGATGCCCATCATCTGGGCATTCTCCGCAGCAGA
>JANXVI010000072.1 GCA_025351745.1 Rhodoferax sp. | reverse complement strand
GGCTTCATTGCCTTGCTGGGCATCACGGTGCTCAACGGTGTTGTGCTGGTAAGTTACTTCAACCAGCTGCAGATGACCGGAATGGCCTTGGCCGATGTCGTGGTGCAGGGGGCCCATCGCAGGCTGCGGCCGGTACTGATGACAGCTTCAATTACCGCGTTCGGACTGATACCTCTGCTCTTTGCCAGCGGACCCGGTTCCGAGATACAGCGGCCTCTGGCCATTGTGGTGATCGGCGGCCTCATCACTGCTACAACTCTCACGCTGCTGCTGCTTCCCATCCTCTATTTGCGCTTTGGCTTGCCAAGTCCAAAGCTTTCAAAGGCCACTCATGTCTGACATCCTGATTACCCTGCTAACTCCTCGTGCACTGGAAGAGAGCGTTGTCAACGCGTTGCTCCGGGCTGATGGCATCGCTTTCCTGTCCAGTACCCCGGCGGCCTTGCACGGCCTCCCAGCAGAAACGCTGACTCAGTCGGAGCAGGTGCTGGGACACGCGCGGGCCACGGAAGTCCGCCTGGTTGTAAATGACGCCCGGATTTCAACGCTGCTCAGCAGCCTTCAAAAAGATTTTGCAGGCTCTGGATTGCGTTACTGGACAACCCCCGTCCTGGATTCAGGAGAGTTCAAATGATGATCCGACTGCTGTTTGCCAGTTTGATGATGACCGCTTCTGCGGCTCAGGCGCTTGAACCACCCCTCGTCCCCGGCCTTCTTGCGACGGCGCTGGCCAGACCCCTGCTTGAGCAGGATCCGGGCGTGGCAGCTGCGCGCGCTGGAATGGAAGTGGCACGGCAGGAAGCCGGCATTCTTGACCAGTCGCCCTACGAATGGACGGCTAAGGCATTGACCCAGCGACGGACGGTTAATGCAGGCGGGGGTTACGGCGAATGGAATATCGGCATTGAGCGTGGCGTGCGATTGCCGGCAAAAAGCGCGGCCGATCGCCGACTTGGTGAAGCTACAGTAAGCGAGGCGCGCGCCCGTTACGGAGAATCTGTGCATGTCTCAGCGCGCGAATTGATGGCGCTGTGGCTGGAATGGCTGGCAGCAGAACAGGGGCATGCACTGGCGCAGGCCAGCCTAACATCTGTTCAGGACAACCTCGCTGCTGTCGACAAACGCGTCAGGGCTGGAGATGCTTCAAAGCTCGATGCCAACCTCGCCCGGGCTGAGCTCGCCGAGCAACGTCGACTGGAAAACGATGCGAAAACGCAGGCATCAGCTGCGTGGGCGCGGCTGTCTGCGCGCTTCCCCGGTCTAGGCAGGGAACGTGTCCCTTTGCCGTCACCCCTTGTGCTTGATCAAAACGACGGTTTTTGGCGGCAACGCATCCTTTCCGAAAGTGAGGAGTTGAAGATTGTCGAAGCCCAAGTCGCCAAAGCCGAGGCCCAAGCAGAACGTGAAAAGGCTGGCCGTATGCCGGACCCGACACTGGGTGTCTATACGGCTTCAGAGGTTGGCGGGCGCGAGAGAATTTCCGGTGTCACGATAAGTATTCCATTGCCGGGCGGTCTTCGCGCCTCCCGCAGCGCCAAAGCGGTCGCAGCGCAAGAAGTGGCCAACCATGCACTCGAGCTGAAACGTAGACAACTGGAAACCGAGATCGCTGGCGAATTGGCGACCGCGCGAGGTGCCTATGAGAGTATGCAGATCGCCAATGAAGGCGCAAAAGGTATGCAGGAAAATGCCAGGCTTACTCAGCGTGCGTACACCCTGGGTGAGGGCGACTTGCAGACATTGCTGCTGGCGCGCAGGCAGGCAGGCGCCGCAGCAAATAGCGCCCTACAGGCCCAGCTCGTCGCGCTGAAGGCCTGGTACGGACTGTTGGTTGACGCGCACATGGTGTGGGATCTGGAGCGGGACTAGCTGAAGCGTCGGTGCAGCTCCAACTCAGCCTCATCTGCAGGAGGTGAGCTGAGTAGATTTGCGCTGCTGCTTTCATTTCAGATATGAGCGAAAAATGGATACAACCTGGTCGATGTCATTTTCTCTCTGTGTTGCGGATATTGCTTCGCTCCCGAGATGCTCCCTCAAGTGCCCGTCCAGAACTTCCATCATTAGTCCATTGACGGCTCCCCGGATGGCCGCGATTTGCTGAAGAATGTCGCCGCACTCGGCTTCGCTATCCAGCGCACCTTCAAGCGCATTTGCCTGCCCTTTGATTCGACGGATCCTGGTTAACAAGCTTTTTTTGTGTTTTACCGTGTGGGCCAAGGCAGTGCTCCATAATTCAATATACTGGGGTGTAGTATATTGAATGTCCAAGGAAACGCTATCCCATGCAAAACCCGTCATCAATAGATAGTTGGCAACACTCGCATGTCTTCGACGAGGGCAATCCCCTTGCTGAAAGAAACACGCGGTGGGTCGTGGGCATTACCGCCGTCATGATGGTTGTCGAAATAGCCGGTGGTTGGGTGTTCAATTCGATGGCCCTTCTGGCAGATGGCTGGCACATGAGTTCACACGCCTTGGCACTTGGACTGTCTGTGCTGGCCTATGGCGCTGCACGAAAATTTGCCAAGGATGCCCGGTTTTCTTTTGGTACCTGGAAAATCGAAGTTCTGGCAGGCTACACCAGTGCTCTTTTGCTGGTGCTGGTGGCTGGATTGATGTTGTACCAGTCAGTAGAGCGCCTGATCTCGCCCAGTACCATTCACTACGACCAGGCCATTGCGATAGCGATCGTTGGCCTGCTGGTCAATCTTGCTTGCGCCTGGCTGCTCAAAGATGGTCACG
>JANXVI010000062.1 GCA_025351745.1 Rhodoferax sp. | reverse complement strand
TACTTCTGAGTGGTGTGTTGCGCGTGAGCAGTTGCTTTTATGAATGCAGCCTCAGGCGCATTTCTGGCATTGGCGAGCGGGTTTGCAGGGTCCGTAATCGATCCAAAGGAGACCTTGACCTGGCAATTCTCGCTACCCATTGGCAGTTATTGATACCCATAACTTCTGGGGCGGGTTTGCTGCGAAAGCGGAATTAGCCCAAAAGAGACAGCAGCCATTCCATGGGCCACAGACCGGCTTCGGTTTAACGAGGCGGTAAAAAAACTATCTCGCACGTAGCGACAGCGCAATTTCGGGGGTACTCGAACCCTTCCCTTGCCTGAGATCGTGGCGTATACGCCATTCTGATGCGTCGACTTTTAGTGCGTTTCATAAAACACTATTCCGAGGAGGTTTTTTTACAGCCTCAACGTTGGCGCTGTCCGGCACGCAGCAAGTGCCACGATGGGGCAACTCGTGCTGCGCAGCGGCAACCTGCTGTTGTGTGTCTGCGTGGGCCGACCAGTTAGCCCGTTCACTCGTAGTGCGTCCACATTCGCAAGACACGAACAACCCGTTCGCTTGGGAAAACCTCATAAACAATGCGGTGCTGAATGTTGATGCGACGCGAGTAGGCGCCAGCAAGGTCTCCAACCAACTTTCCATAGGGTGGGGGATTTTGCAGTGGATTGACGGCAAGAACCTCAAGCAGTTCTTGCGCCTTTTGTTTGAGCCCGCTGGCAGCAAGCTTTTTTGCATCTTTGAGCGCATGCTTGGCAAAGACGACTTCCCAACTCACCACTTCAGTGCCTTCGCACTTTTCGCTAACGGCTCCGCCATACCCGCCTTGATGGATTCGCGCATACCTGGCACTGCAAGCAGGTACAAAGTTTCTTGTATGGCACTCCAATCTTCAGCCGAAATCAAGACAGCGCTGGTGCGTTTTCCAGAAATGATGATCGGCTCATGAGACTTTGCCGTCTCATCAATGATCCGGTAAAGGTTGGCGCGAGCTTCGCTAGCGGTTAGTGCATGCATATTCAAGTTCCTCGCAGTGGGTGCGAATAGTACGCAATTTCGTACGTATTGTCAACCGCAGCAGTAGCCGTGAAGGCAAGGGCTAACGAGGTTGTAAAAAAATGCCGGTGTCAAGCTGACATACGAAATTTAGAGGGTACTTCTCCCCTTCCAATATCCGAGATCGGGTGTTGTAGGCCGTTCTGCGAGGCCGAATATTTATGTCGAACTTTCTGCATCTGGCTGAAAAGGTTTTTTTACAACCTCAACGTTGGAGGCCATCGCCAACTGAGCACCAGCAGAATCTTCAGGATTGTGATTAGCCATGGGTAAGAACATTAACGTAATGCAGCTAGGCGTAAATTTCAACCCGCGCTCCGTGCGCAATCTGTCCGTTGCTCAGTACATCAACGCGGAGACCGCCTCGACCTACCCACTGCTTGATGACAGCATGCGTAGTGAGCGATTCATTACTTAGAGCACTGCCCAGAATCACGCAGGGCTCGCAGAGTTCCACGCCTCGCATCCTCACATTGCCAATTGTGAATTCGGTGTTCACAAGATCGTTCAGTCGAACTCCCCTGGTAATGAGGTTCCTCCGCGTAAGGCACAAATCCGCAACTCGCGCATGCTCAGTGCAGAAGCGTTCAATCTCCTCGGCCTCAATAAGCGTGAGGTTCTGCCCTGGGTGCCTGCTGACTCCAAAGTTCCGGTCTCCGATAACGCCCATTCCGCTTTGTAGCTCTATCCGCTCACATTCAACTTGAGGAGCACCGCGCTCTGGGCTGACGAAGATTCGTTCGACGACCATCGTTGCTCCTGACGCCCCAAAAAATTGAAAAGAATACACATGTCGAATGGTCGCTTCCGCCCGCCTGCGGGTGGGAACCTTCGAATTCGCGATGCGACAAGTGGATACGATTGTCTTTCAGAAAGTAGTCACTGGCCAACTACCGCAACTGGCCCCAACGTGCATCCGACCCAAAGCGCTACCCCTGGTCAGTCTAAATCGCCAGGGTGGTCAAATAGGCGTCGGCAATATCGCTACGAGGCTGGCGGCCATCCAACAGCTGAAACCCGCATGAATACAGTCGCCAGTTTGCAAATCGCTTCTGAAAGGACGCTTAGTGACGATGCATCGAGTCGAACTTACCCCGTGGCCGCGCAACCCAGAAAGAACCCTGTTCACAGCCCTGCCAGAGTTGCGCACCATCTGGCGGGAGGATCTTTCTGCAATTGCAGTGTTCCACACAAGGCAGTGGGAGACAGACGCAGACGAATCCGGCAACATCCTTCTTGCCCACGCCGGCAATGACCTTATCGGCGTAACTGGTTGGTATCGAATGACCCTATCGGAGGCCGGTCTGAGATGGCACGGCGTCCTTCCTCACGCACGCAGAAACGGATTTTCGATGCAAATGATTGAACTGGCCTGCCAGGATATGCCACGCGAAATATGCCACGTCTACGAAGTTACGCGCAACGAGCAAAGTGCGTTGGCATTTTGCCGATGTGGCTTCGAGGCTGTCACAGACACTGATGTCATCCAGTCCGTCGTAGAGCAATCGGAGTACGACATTGAAGGCGGTGGCTGGGTGTTACGCAAAACTTTGCGTAGTTGAAGGTAATCACCAAAAAGGCAATAAGCGAGTACCCAACTGGCTGAAGTTAATTTTTCGCTGCATCTGAGCTAGTTCTGCCACAGTCATTGGTGAAAGCCGACTTTCACCAATGACTGTGGCTGGCAGTTCAATTTGAAACTTTGGGGTCGGTCCGAACATCAAGGCGGCCGGGCATCAGGAGCAAGAGTGCTCCCAAGGCAATTGCGATGTCGGCCACGTTGAATATTCCCGTTCGTAGCGAACCCACACCCAAATTGAGAAAATCAATAACGTAACCATTGTGCGCGAATCGGTCGATCAGATTGCTCACTCCACCGGAAAAAATGAGCGATGCCGCGAACATGGTGCGCCCCTCGATTCTTTTAGAAAACAGAGCATACATAAGCATTGCAGCAAGCATGGCAGCGACCCCGCCGCGCAGGGCCGCAACGCGAAAGGACTCTGGTAAGGTCCCTCCCCAGCTGAGAAACGCCCCTTCGTTATGAGCTACCTGAAGACGGACCGTATCCGCGAAAAATGATAGGCGCTGTTCACTTGGCAGGCTTGACTCAGCAAGCAACTTCGTCGTCTGATCACAACCAACACATACAGTAAGGACGCATAGCAAAAGGAGTATTCGTTTGACAGTGTTCATGGCGGTTGAAGTATCCGTGTTAGGAGTCGCATACGTCCTAGATTCCGAATGTGTCGCTTTTCAGCGGTGCCCCAGACGGGGGCTACACTCCGGTCCATTGCCTTCACCGCCCCGTCCGCGCCAAATACCTTTTACGCCAGAAGAACACCGTCAAAACAATCGCGATGGTCACCATGGTCCCCATCGCCCAGAGCATGCCGGTCCGCTGGTGGATCAGCGGCAGGTATTCGAAGTTCATGCCAAAGAAGCCGGTCATGAAATTCAGCGGCAAAAACACCGCCGTCAGCACGGTCAGCGTGCGCATGATGTCGTTGGTGCGGCTGCCCTGCACGCTGAAGTGCATCTGCACGGCGGTCTCCACGCTTTGCTCCAGGCGGCGCACGTGGTGCACGACGCGCTCGATGTGCTCCAGCACGTCGCGGCTGCGCACCTGCAGCAGGTCGCGTTCCCTCTGGCCGGCGGGGGTGTCGGCCTCGGGCCAGGTTTTGACCGCTTCGATCCAGTCTTGCAGTGCGGAGCGCTGGTCTTCGCAGACCTCGTCCAGGTAGTGCAAGGTCTGGCGGGCGTCCAGCAGGGCGCTCCAGTTTGTGAAGCGGGTGCGGGGGTTCAGCAGTTCGGATTGCCAGTGGTCGAGTTGGTGCGTCAGCTCGCGGCGCAGTTCCAGAAAACTGTCGACCATCTGGTTGATGACGCGCAGCATCAAATCCGCGGGGCTGGTCGGCAGCCGGGCGCCCGCGGCGCGTGACTCGGCGCTGGACGCTTGCAGCAGCTTGGTGGCGTAGGCGTCACGCACCGCGCAGTCGGCGGGGTGCACGGTCAGCAGCACGCGGTCGAACACGGCAAAGCCGACCGGGCTGGTATCGATGCGCCGCAAGATGGGTGGTCCGCTGCGAGCGGGCTCGTGCGCCAGCGGCTGGCCCGGGTTGGCCAGATCGGTGGGGCTGTTGCCTGCCGCCAGCCGCCTGAACACAAGCACGTCGTACTGCGACGTGAAGTCGTAATGCGAAGGCAACTGGTTGTTGATCAGGTCGGAGATATGCAGGTCCACCAGTTGCTGGCCGGTCAGCACCTGCAGCATGGCCTGGATAGGGCCTTGCGTCACCTCGAACTCGCGCCGCGCACACGCCACCCAGATGTAGCCTTGGGCAGGCATGCCTGCTGCTGTGAGCGCCGCCAGATCTTGGGTCTCGGTGATGCTGGTGCTCTGGATGTGGAAGATGCGCATGGGGCGGCCCGGGCTGAAGTGTTTAGACAAAATCGGGCGCTAGCCCTCGTGGAATATGCGTAAACAGCTATGAATTATGTAGCAGTCTGGCAGCATCCAGCGCAAAGTAGGTCAGCACGCCGTCGGCACCGGCGCGCTTGAAGGCCAGCAGGCTTTCCATCATCACGGCCTCCCGGTCCAGCCAGCCGTTTTGCGCCGCCGCCGTCAGCATGGCGTATTCGCCTGACACTTGGTAGGCAAAGGTCGGCACCTTGAATTCGTCTTTGACGCGGCGCACCACGTCCAGGTACGGCATGCCGGGCTTGACCATCACCATGTCGGCGCCTTCGGCAATGTCCAGGGCCACTTCGCGCAGGGCCTCGTCGCTGTTTCCGGGGTCCATCTGGTAGACCTTCTTGTTGCTCTTGCCCAGATTGCTGGCCGAGCCCACGGCGTCGCGGTAGGGGCCGTAGAAGGCGCTGGCGTACTTGGCGCTGTAGGCCATGATGCGGGTGTGGATGTGGCCCCGGGCTTCGAACGCGGCGCGGATTGCGCCAATGCGCCCATCCATCATGTCGCTGGGGCCGACGATATCGACGCCGGCCTCGGCCTGAGTCAGCGCCTGTTTCACCAGTATCTCCACGGTTTCGTCGTTCAGGATATAGCCGCGTTCCTCGGGCCGGGTGTCCGGCAAGCCGTCCTGGCCGTGGTTGGCGTACAGGTCCAGCGCCACGTCGGTCATCAGGCCCAGGTCAGGGAACTCTCTTTTCAGGGCACGCACCACGCGCGGCACCAGGCCGTCGGGGTTCAAGGCTTCGTCGGCACCATAGGTTTTGAGCGATTGGTCGATCGCCGGGAACAGCGCCATCACTGGAATGCCCAGCTTGACGCATTCTTCGGCTACCGGCAGCAGAAAGTCCAGGCTGAGCCGTTCCACGCCGGGCATCGAGGCAATCGGAACGCGCTGCTGTTGCCCGTCCACGACAAACACGGGGTAGATCAGATCATGGGGGGAGAGGGTGTTTTCGCGAACCAGGTTGCGGGTGAATGCATCGCGGCGCAGGCGGCGCGGGCGGCCGTGGGGGTAGAGGGCAAAGGAGGTCATGGGGAAAATTGTGCCTGAATCTAAAAAGGTCACCGTAAGACTGGCGTCAGTCACGTTGCACGACGCCCGACTCTCCCTATGATGCGCATGGTTTATTCGCGAAGCAGCTTGCATTGCCCCCGCAATTTTGTTAGATTTGGTCCCGGGTAGCTTGCTACCTCCCGCTTTTCCTCCCTGAGCGGGGCCTTGATGTGTGACAGCTAATAGGCTTACCACCCCAGCCCACGTGCTGGGGTTTTTTTTGGCCGAAGTTGACATCTCAGTCAGCCGGAGCAAGGGTCCTTCACCAATTTGCCGCCGGGCCGCCCCAAGGCAAATGAGCCCTTTGAGGGGGCAGCGACCCGCATTGCGGCGGAGCGTGGGGGCTACACTCAGCCATGCTCTGGATCAAAGCCCTTCACATCGTTTTCGTAGCCAGTTGGTTTGCGGGTCTCTTCTACCTCCCCCGTATTTTTGTGAACCTAGCCATGGTGCCCGCGGACTCCGCCGCCGAGCGCGCCCGACTACTGTTGATGGCGCGCAAACTGTTGCGCTTCACAACCATTCTGGCCGTCCCCGCACTGGCTTTTGGGCTTTATCTTTGGCTGGGCTACGGCATAGGTCGAGGGCCGGGTAATGGCTGGATGCATGCCAAGCTGGGGGTGGTCGTTGTGGTTATCGGGTACCACCACGCGTGCAGCAGTCTGCTCAAAAAGTTTGAAGCCAACACCATGCGGCGCAGCCATGTGTGGTTCCGCTGGTTCAACGAAGTGCCGGTGCTGTTGCTGCTGGCAGCGGTTATTTTGGTGGTGGTTAAACCCTTTTAGCGGCCCACAGCGCTGTCCTTGCCCCACGCGGTCTCGTCAGCAGAAGGAGTTGAATGCATAAGTCGGCGGCCTGGCCTCTTGCACTGGTCTACATCGGGTTGGTAGTCTATGCCAGTCTGTACCCGTTTGCAGAATGGCGAGACCAAGGCATTGCGCCCTGGGTCTTTCTGGCCGCGCCGCTGCCCAAGTACTGGACCGGCTTTGATGTGGCCATCAACATGGTCGGCTATGCGCCATTAGGCGGCCTGCTGGCTCTGAGCGCTATGCGCACGGGACGCTCCCGATACCCCGTCTTGACTCCCATCTTGGTTGCGTCGTTACTGGCCCTGTCCATGGAAACCTTGCAAAGCTACCTGCCCGCGCGCGTGCCCTCGCGCGAGGACTGGCTGCTGGACACTTTCGGCGCTGCCACGGGCGCGACGGTTACGTTTCTGTTGGCGAAATGGGGCGTCATAGATCGCTGGAGCCAGGTGCGCGCACGTTGGTTTGGCCCCGAATCGCGCAGCGGCATTGTGTTGCTGGCCTTGTGGCCGCTGGCGCTGTTGTTTCCACCGGCCGTGCCCTTTGGCCTGGGCCAGGTGCTGGAACGGGTGGAGGAAACTGTGGGCGCGCAACTGGTAGACACGCCATTTTTAGACTGGCTGCCGGTGCGAGAGACCGAGCTACAACCTCTGGTGCCCGGTGCCGAGATGGTGTGCGTGATGCTGGGTCTGTTGATCCCTTGCCTGCTGGCGTTTTGCATTGTTCGACCCCGGGCACGAAGGGCCGTATTTGCGCTGATGACCATTGGTGCAGGCGTGGTGGCCACGGCGTTGTCGGCGGCGCTGAGCTGGGGGCCAGCGCATGCCTGGGCCTGGCTGAGTGTGCCGGTGCAGGCGGGTATGGGGCTGGCTGGAATATGTGCGGTGGTGCTGGCGATGGTGCCATGGCGGGCCAGCGCGTCGCTGTCGTTGTTGTGCCTGGGGATTTACCTGAGCTTGCTCAACCAGGCGCCCGAGAGTGCTTACTTCGCCCAAACTTTGCACGCCTGGGAGCAGGGTCGATTCATCCGCTTCCATGGGCTCGCCCAATGGCTGGGCTGGCTGTGGCCCTACGCCACCCTTGTCTATGTACTGTCGCTGATGTGGCGTCGTGACGCAAAAAATTAGAATCCACTGTATGACTGAACCCACCCAAACCATTCCAGAGCCCGCCAAGCCGTACTACGCGCATCACATCTTCTTCTGCCTCAACGAGCGCAAAAACGGGGAGGCCAGTTGCTCCCAGCACAATGCGCAGGCCGGTTTCGACCGTTGCAAACAGCAGGTTCGCGCGGCCGGGCTGGCCGGTGTTGGCCAAGTCCGTGTCAACAAGGCGGGCTGCCTGGACCGCTGTGCTGCCGGCCCGGTCGCTGTGGTGTACCCCGAAGGCGTCTGGTACTCGTATGTGGATGAACACGATATTGACGAAATCGTCGAATCGCACCTGAAGAATGGCAAGGTTGTGGAGCGCCTGGTAACCCCCGCGCACCTGGGTCGGTAACGCGCCCGGTAAGAGTCATATATGCAAAATAGCTCGCTAGCCCTCGTGGAATATGCGTTGCCAGCTATCAAAAAAATAGCTTTCCTGTGAACATTCAAACCCGCCGCTTTGTGGTGCAGGGCCCCGTCGGTGCCATCGAGGCACTTGAAGATTTGCCCCTGCTGGCCGAGGGAGCGGCCCCACGTGGCGTGGCCGTCATCGCCCACCCGCACCCGCTGTTTGGCGGCACCATGGACAACAAGGTGGTGCAGACGATGGCCCGCGCCTTCGTGCAATGCGGCTGGCGCGCACTGCGATTCAATTTTCGGAGTGTGGGCGCTACCGAGGGTGTGTATGACGAAGGGCGCGGCGAGCTGCAGGACCTGTTGGCGGTCATCGCCCATGGCCGTGAAGGCGCCGCCGCGCAGCCCTTGGCGCTGGCCGGTTTTTCGTTTGGCTCCTTTGTGGTTAGCCATGCAGTGCAATCGTTGGGCACCCAGAACGCCCCGCAGCAGTTGGTGCTGGTTGGCACCGCCGCCAGCCGTTTCACCGTGGCACCCATTGCGCCAGAACTGCATGCGCGCACATTGGTGCTGCATGGCGAGCAGGACGACACGGTGCCTCTGGCTGATGTCATGGACTGGGCCCGACCCCAATCCTTGCCGGTTACGGTTATTCCTGGGGTCGCACACTTCTTTCATGGACAATTGCCGCTTTTGCGCAGTCTGGTGGTGCGCCATTTGCTGACCCAGATCACTGCATAACGCCTTTTTCGCCAAACTCTTTCCATCCGCTGTAGGCCCATGATGTGGCCACGCCCAGACCCACTCTCCCATGAAATCTCTCTTCACGGCCCTTGTGGCCAGCCTTTGCTTCTCCGTGGCCGCCCAGACACCGCAACCGCCCGAGGTCGCTGCTCGCGCCTACCTGCTGTTGGACGTCACCGCCAACCAGATATTGGCCGCCAAAGATATTGATATGCCGGTGGAGCCTGCGTCGCTCACCAAACTGATGTCGGCCTACCTCGTGTTTGACGCGCTGCGCAACAAGAAGCTCGACCTGCGCCAAACCCTGCCGGTCAGCGAACGTGCCTGGAAGATGCCGGGTTCGCGCATGTTCATCGACCCCAAGATGCAGGTGCCGGTGGAAGACCTGCTCAAGGGTCTGATCGTGCAATCGGGCAACGACGCAACCATGGCGCTGGCCGAAGGCGTGGGCGGGAGCGCCGAGCATTTCGTGCAGATGATGAACGACCAAGCCCGTGTGTTGGGCATGAAGAACACGAGCTACAAGAACCCGGAAGGCCTTACCGAGGCGGGTCACACCACCACGGCGCGCGACTTGAGCATTCTGGCAACCCGGCTGATGGCAGATTTCCCTGATTACGTAGGGTTTTACGCGATCAAGAAATACCGCTACCCAGGCACACCGGCGACCAACGACACCAACCGCAATCTGTTGTTGTTCCGCGACCCCACGGTGGACGGTCTGAAAACTGGCTTCACCGCCGCCGCCGGCTACTGCATGGTGGCCACGGCTCGCCGTGAGTTCACCAACCTAGCCAACCCGAATGCGCCTGCTGGTACGCCAGCCACCACCGGCGGGCGGCGTCTGCTTTCCATCGTGCTGGGTACGGTTAGCGAAAACGCGCGTGCCAATGAATCGCAAAAGCTGCTGAATTGGGGCTACACAGCGTATGACGCGATCAAGCTGTTTGAAG
>JANXVI010000034.1 GCA_025351745.1 Rhodoferax sp. | reverse complement strand
CCAGCTAGCCAGTGTCACATTCAATGCGCAAACGCATAAAAACTGAGATTCCATGCGGGTTTGCAGACTATCAGTGCGATGAAGGGTTGCCGATTGTCAGATTTATCGACACAAAAGTTGCAGATTTATTTTCCTCTACGGAACGGCTCCAGCCATTTTCAACGGTCTTTTTGATGTACCACTCGCGGATCGGGCGATCTTTGAGCTTGTCCAGAAGCATGCAATGGTGACCCCAAGGCAATTGCGCAACAGCCTGTTGCGCAATTTCATCCGCTGGCCATGCGCCGGCGAATGTCTGCATGTAAACCAGGTTTCTTGAGGACAGTCCCTTCATCTCCGGAAATTCAACCCGCAGGTCTTTGGCAAGTTGCTCATTGACCTTTGTCCCCCAGCCCTGGGCAGATTTTCGGTTGCGAATTTCGGTACCAATGCGCCAGTACAACCGAATCAGCTCGCTATTGACCGCCAGACTCGCCTGGAGTCTGGCCTTACGGATATGGACTTTTAGCTCAGCAAGCCACGTTGCGTAGTCTGTGGGAAGGAGATTGTTCATGAGGGGAATGTGATGTGGCGCTCGAATTGTGCAGCAAGCTGCTGCATTGAAATACAGCCGCAATTTGACGATATTGGGCCACGCCGATACTCGGTTTTCCTCGACCTCACGCCACCACCCTCCTTTTCATCCCCCGCACCGCCCGAATCTTGCGCGCCAGTTCCTGCGTCGAATAAATGGATGTCGTATCGATGCTGGCATGCCCCGCCAGCTCACTGGCCACTTCAATCGGTACCCCATCCACCAGCGCCTGGCGCACAAAGGTGTGCCTCATCCAGTGCGTACTCGCTTTCTCAAACCGCTGCGCATCCAAGCCCGCGGCTGCAGCAGACTTGGCGGCCTGCCTAAAAAACCGTTTAAGGACCGCATAGATCCCGGCGCCCGACAGCGCCGACCCAGCCTGTTCCGTCCGAGACTGTGTCACCAGCGCTCCCCCCTGCCCTTTTTTCCATTGTGGAACTGACGCGCCAAGCGTACGGATCAAGGGCAAGGTGTCCGTGTCATTGGACTGCTTGTCTTCTTCCAGGAACTCTTCGCCATGCTGGGCCAGCAGTTGCACCACATCCGGATTCAGCGGGACCTCACGCGTCTTGTTTCGTTTTCCGGTCACGGTCAGGATCCACGTCTCCGGCAGATCCGGCAGGGCTTCCAGGCGCAAGTCTTTATGGCGGGCCTTGGCCAGCTCGTCCAGACGAATACCGGATGTGATCAGCAATTCCAGAATGCATTTCAGACGCAGACCCCCTGCCCCATCCGCCTGCGCGTCCACACTGCTCAGTACATGGGCCCACTCGGCCTCTGTAAACGACCGCCGGATATCCAATTTGGACACCGGCAGGTCGAACCCTTTCATCAACGCGCGCATGGGGTTGGCCACCAGGTACCCCGCATCCACCAGTCCACCAAACAAAGTTTGCAGAATCACCAGGGCCTGCTTTTGCGATGCAGCACTGGGCTGAGTTCTAAACGCCCGCCAGCCCGGGTCCGTGCGTTTCAGGGGACGGTGTTGGATCCAGGTTGCGGGCACGGCCTGCAGGAACGCCCGGTACTGTTGGCAATCGGGTGCATTCACACTGGACAGGGGTTTCTTCAGTTCCTGCGCGCACCACAGCAGAAACCGCTCTGTTTCCTTCCTGTAGCTGCGCTGGGTGGACGGCTTCTCGTTGTACCGGGACAACCAGGCACTCACGGCCTCCAGGTCGTTCTTGGCACCCAAGGTATTGGCCATGTGGGATCGGAAATCCCCCTGCCCTCCGGCCAATGCCGGGATGTTTTGCATATGCTGGATGGCGCTGGCCACCAAGGTTCCGGCGCCGAACTGGCGCAGGGCCAAGGAGTCCTGGCCCACCGATGGCAGCAAGGACGCCACACGCAGTGCCTGCTTGGACTTGGGTTCGTGGACGCTACCGGCTACCTGGAGATTGAGCCTGTCCTGCTCGAGGATCAGCCAATGCAAGACTTGCCGTGCGCGCTGTGCACCAAACCCTTTGATGCCGGAATACCACCGGTGGCCATAGGCATTGATGAAACGCACCAGGTCACCCAGCGTGAGCATGCCTTGGTTGCGCAGGCATTTGACGACCGGGCGGGCAAACCAGAACTCCAACCGGTCGGTCGCCGACGGGCTGACTGAGAGCACGGTCTCCAGGTAGTTCAGCGCCCTCACCCGCTCGCCCACTGGATCTTTCAAACCCACGGCAGCTTCGGCCGCGTCGGCGTTGTCCAACCCAAAGACTGCCTTGTACTCGGCCAACAATTCGGCTTCGGACCACCCCTCCGGATCCATGCCTTCGGCTTCTATCCATTCGTCAAGGCTTGGCAAGACATCCGCCGGCTTTGCCGTCGTATCACTGCGCAGCAGGTCCAGTAGCTGTGTGATCTTGGCGTGCGCCGGCTGCGAGGCGTCGTACTGTCGGCCGGCTTCAATGATTTGCTTTAACAGTGCATCTCGCCTGTTCTGTACATACCTGAAATCGCTGGTGCTGTCGCTCCAGGCCATGTAGCGCGCGAAGGCGTCGGCCAGGTCCAGACCCAGGATGGAAGAACGGACAAATGCAAAGTGGTGCACACCCAGTGCGCGAGGGTCTTGCACCACTAGAGCCCTTGAGCCCAGGGGCCTCCCAGGTCGTCGCTTGGGCTCAGGATCTGCGCTGTGGAACAGCCGTAGAACACAATAAATCTGCCACTGGTTCAGCCAGCCCGCTTCACTCTTGACCCGCCATTCCGAGTGGCAAATTCATCGACGCAAAAAACACAATGATTTTGACACTTCGCATCAGCGGCAAATAAATCTGCCACTTCGC
>JANXVI010000488.1 GCA_025351745.1 Rhodoferax sp. | reverse complement strand
AAATACTATGCAAACCAAATCCCTCGTCGCTCTGTCTATTGCCTTGGTCGGTACCGCTGCAATTGCCCAAACAACAAGTCCTGCAGCTGCTCAAGCCGCCGCGCCCGAGCCAGCATCCAGCCTGAGCTTCAACATTGGCGTGGTCAGCGACTACCGCTTCCGCAGCGTTTCGCAAACCTCGTTCAAGCCCGCTCTGCAAGCCGGTGTGGATTTCGCGCACAAGAGCGGTTTGTATGTGGGCGCGTGGGGCTCCAACGTCAGCTGGATCAAGGACTATGTGGGCGCGACTGACGGAACCCTGGAAGTGGACCTCTACGGTGGCTACAAGGGCGAGATCGCCAAAGACTTCAGCTTTGACATCGGCGTGATTACCTACCAATACCCCAACAACACGGCCGACCGTGTTTTGGTCAACGCCAATACGACCGAGGTCTATGGTGCATTGACCTTTGGCATCGTGACCGCCAAATACAGCCTAAGCACTGGTAACTTCATCGCCAACCCCGACAGCAAGGGCAGCGCCTATTTTGAATTGGCGGCCGCTTTTGACCTGGGCGGTGGCTTCACGCTGACACCGCACGTGGGCCGTCAAACCATCCCAAACCAGGTCAACAGCGCTGGTGACTACACCGACTATGCGCTGACCCTGGCCAAGGACTTCGGCAATGGCCTGAGCGCTTCGCTGGCGGCCATGACCACGGATGCCAAAGATTCCTTCTACAAGGTCGGCACCTTTGACAACTTGGGCAAGAACGCTGTAACGGTCGGCGTGAAATACACGTTTTAACAGGAGGTAATCAAGATGAACAACATTCTTCGCCCGGTTTTGGTGACATTCACCGTGCTCACACTGGTGACCGGCGTGGCCTATCCTCTGGCGGTTACGGGCATCGGTCAGGCGCTCTTTCCGGCACAGGCTGCTGGTAGCCTGATTCAGCGCGATGGCAAGGCCATTGGCTCAGCCTTGATTGGCCAAAACTTTGCTGACCCCGGCCACTTTTGGGGGCGCCCGTCTGCCACAGGCCCACAGCCCAACAATGCGATTGCATCGAGTGGATCCAACCAGGGCCCGTTGAACCCCGCCCTGGTGGATGCAGTCAAGGGCCGAGTAGAGGCGCTGCGCGCAGCGGACCCTGGCAACACCTTGCCCGTCCCTGTCGAATTAGTCACGGCTTCGGCCAGTGGACTGGACCCGCACATCAGCCCAGCAGCGGCCGGGTTTCAGGTACAGCGCGTTGCGAAAGTCCGCAACTTGGACCCTGCAAAAGTGCGCGCACTGGTTGCCGACCACACCCAACGCCCGCTTCTGGGCATCATGGGTGAGCCGGTTGTGAACGTGCTGCGGTTGAATCTGGCTTTGGACAGCTTGCGTTAGTGCCATGAGCGGACAGTGGTTTGAAATGTTGCTCGCGCTAGTGGTGGTGCTGTTCCCATTGCTGCTTGCCTGGGCCCAATTGGTATTTGGCGATCGACGTAAATACGGCAAACATGTCTCTCGGCGCGGTATATCCACCAGCCATGGTGACAACCACTGAACGTGCACAGGTTCGCATGAATGACCTGAAGAACCCATTCTCCGTTCGCCCTACCGTTGATGGCGGCATGCTAACTGTAGCGCCTGAGTTGACACAGATGCAACAACTTCGGTCGGCGCGCACGGACGACATTAGTATGTTGTTTGACTTGGAGCAGCGTGCGTTCACCACAGATCGAATTTCGCGACGCAGTTGGCACAACCTGCTGCGCAGTTCTTCGGCAAAGGTATCTGTCGTCGTCCGATCCGGCAGCGTCATTGGAGCTACGGTGCTGCTTTACCGTGCCGACACCTCGGTGGCACGCTTGTATTCCATTGCCGTGTGTCCTTGTTCCCGCCAACAGGGAACCGCGCGGCTGCTGCTGGAAAACGCGATAGATGAAGCACGAAGCGTTGGCGCATCTTTAATTCGCCTGGAAACGAGGGCAGACAACACTGCAGCGCAGGCTCTCTTTGGTCGCTATGAGTTTACGCGTTTAAGCCGAAAAATCTCCTATTACGCGGATGGCATGGACGCTTTGCACATGCAAAGGTCCTTGTGGAGTGAGCATGAGGCCCCCGATCTGGTTGCATTGCATGCGCCTTACTATGCGCAAACCCTGGATTTCACCTGCGGTCCCTGCGCTTTATTGATGGCCATGGCCGCGCTAGATCCGTCCGTCGCGATTGATCGGACCGCCGAAATCCGGCTCTGGCGTGAAGCCACCACCATATTCATGGCGGCAGGCCACGGCGGTTGTGGGCCGTTTGGCTTGGCTTTGGCTGCAGTCAAGCGCGGTTTCGGGGTCCGGGTCTACGCACCCACCGGAATCAAATTATTTGTTGACAGCGTGCGTAATCCGCTCAAAAAAGCGGTCATTGCGTTAGTCGAGGCCGATTTCAAATCGGAACTTGTCGCCACCCAAACAAAAATTGTCGCAACCTCGCTCTCGCCTCTGAGCGTGGCGGAGCACCTGCGAAATGGCGAGGTCCCCATTGTGTTGACTAGCCTGTGGCGCCTTCACGGCGAAAAAGGCCCCCATTGGGTGGTCGTCACCGGGTTCGACGGCGCTGTGTTTCGGATTCTGGACCCTATTGCACCTCCGGCGCAAGGTGACCCCGGCATCTCCGTCAGCGTTGAAGAATTTCGCCGTATCACGCGTTACGGCCGTCGGCGACAAACCGCGGCACTCATACTTTCCAAAGGCACCCCGTGAGCTCTGTTCATGTCATTGTTGTAGAAAAACGGTCCGACTTTCGTTGGCCCGACCCAGGTTCACGAGTCATGACCGCGGAGGAATTTTTGGCAGAACGTACCGTTGGGCGTCTGCGCCAGCGCAAGGTCATCAACCTGTGCCGCAGCTATGACTACCTTAGCATGGGCTATTACTGCTCCTTGCTGGCTGAAGCCCGAGGTGACCGGGTTACCCCTAGCGTGGAAACTATTCTGGACCTGCAACACAAGACATCAGACGCCACCGCGCTGGCCAGTTTGAACCGACTTATCGGGGGTCTGCTGGAGGTTCCCCGATCGGTCAACTCCCTCAGCTTTCATGTCTTCTTCGGCTATATCGAGGATCCCGAATTGGCCGACCTGGCGCGCCACAGCTTCGAACTCTTTCGCTGCCCCTTGCTGGAAATTGGCTTGGAGCGGGTGGAGGGTGCCGAAGGCTGGAAGATTGAACAGTTGGTGGCGCTCGACCCCCGCGATGTGGACCCCGCCCGCAACGTTGTGTTTTTAGACGCCTTGGAGCGATTTACCCGCAGAACCTGGCGCCCGGCTTTGGCGCAAAGCGCGCCGCGCATGGATCTGGCGATATTGCACGACCCACGCGACCCTTTGCCACCGTCCAACCCCTTGGCGCTGCAAAACTTTGTGCGCGTGGGAAGGGCCATGAACATCAACGTGGAGTTGATCGAAAAGCGGGATTTCTCCCGTCTGACGCAGTTCGACGCGTTGTTCATACGAGAAACCACGGCGGTGGACCACCACACCTTCAAGTTCGCCAAAAAGGCCACCGCAGAGGGCATGCCGGTCATGGATGATCCCAACTCCATCTTGCGCTGTACGAACAAGGCATTCTTGTCGGAGCTGCTGCATGGAAATGGCGTTGCAACTCCGCGTACTCGGTTGGTTAGCCGTCGCACGCTACCCAAATTGGAGGACGGCATGACTTACCCGGTGGTGCTGAAAGTGCCGGATGGCTCTTTCAGTCGCAATGTCAAAAAGGCTGCAAACTGGAAGCAGTTTGAAGATATCGCCTTGGCTATGTTTAAGGAGTCCGAGATCATTCTGACGCAAGAATTCATGTACACCGATTTTGATTGGCGTGTGGGAATTTTGGCCGGCGAACCGCTGTTTGTCGCGCGCTATTTCATGTCGCGTAACCACTGGCAAATCTTGAAACACGGCGCTGACGGAAAACATGAGGAAGGGCGAACTGAAGCCGTAGCCGTTGGAGACGCACCCAAACGCGTTTTAGAGGCCGCCATACGCTGTGCAGAGCTAGTAGGCGATGGCCTTTACGGGGTGGATCTGAAAGAGAATACTTCAGGTGTCTACGTGATCAAAATCAACGACAACCCCAACATTGACGCGGGTATGGAAGACGCGATCCTAGAGGATGATTTGTACCGCAAGATACTCGACCACTTTTTACGGCTCTACGAGGCGCCTCACCGCGGCACCATTGCAACCGGCCAAGGGCGTCAAGTTATAACGTCCAACATAGCATTGCCACCGATTCCCCGTGGCGCCGTGGCTGGGCACACAACTGTAGCATTGGCTTCGCATGGCTAAAAGTACCGACTCTCGACCAGATCCCGATGCCTTGTTGGCTCAAATACAAGAAGCGGACCTTGCACTTTTGCGTGGCAAGCTGCGCATCTATTTTGGGGCCAGTGCCGGTGTGGGCAAAACCTTTGCAATGCTCAACGCTGCTCAGAGGGCGCAGCGCGCCGGTATAACTGTGCTGGTGGGCGTGGTGGAAACCCATGGCCGAAGAGAAACCATGGAGTTGCAAGCCGATCTGAAGCTCCTGCCGTTGCGCAAGGTTCCATACCGTGGGCAAGTGTTGCTGGAGCTCGATATCGATGCTGCACTAATGGCCAAACCGGATGTGCTCTTGGTCGATGAACTGGCCCACACCAATGCGCCGGGCTCGCGCCATCCCAAGCGCTGGCAGGATGTGCAGGAGTTGCTAGACGCAGGCATTGACGTGTGGACAGCGTTGAATGTCCAGCATTTGGAAAGTCTGAACGGCACTGTCGGAGCCATCACAGGTGTACGCGTGAACGAAACCGTTCCCGATACTGTGCTGGACGGTGCGGACGAACTGATACTTGTGGATGTGACGGCCGATGAATTGCTGGCCCGTTTAAAAGCTGGCAAGGTCTACGTTCCGCACCAAGCAGATCGTGCTACACAGAACTTCTTTCGCAAGGGCAATTTGTTTGCGCTGCGTGAGATAGCGCTACGTCGAACGGCCGAGCACGTGGGGGACGATGTACGTAGCTACCGCGCTAAGCAGCATCAATTGGCTAGTAATGGCCAGGCAAAGGGAAGTCCGTCCTGGAACACCTCCGGTGCGATGCTGGTCTGCGTTGGGCCGGATATGGGCGCTGAGCATGCGGTGCGGTGTGCGGCCCGCCTGGCAGGTCAGCTCAATGTACGTTGGCACGCGGCCTATGTCGAAACGCCCGCGCTACAACGCCTACCTGCCGACGCGCGGGACCGGACACTCGCCGTACTGAAACTGGCTGAAGAGTTGGGTGGGAACACGGCGGTGTTAACGGGCGAAAATATCGCCCGTGCGCTTCTCGAGCATGCGCAAACCCTGAACTGCGCTACCCTTCTTCTTGGGCGTCCCATCATGCGTCCCTGGAGCAAGATGTCGCGCGGGTTCACAAGCACGCTGACACGTCAATTGGCCGACCTGGCTCCCACACTGGACACTATCGAGGTCGGCACGACAGACAGTGTGCGGCGTTTGGCGCCAGCCGTGCCAGTGGGAACCCAAGATGAAGAGTCGACCGCCAGTTGGCGAGACTCCTTGCCCCGCTACGCGTGGTCGTTGGGCGCCTGTGTTGGCACGACGCTGCTAACTTTTCCCATGTTCGAGCACTTCGATCTGGCCAACATCGTGATGTTGTTCTTGCTGTGCGTGGTATTAGTGGCCGTCAAACTGGGGCGTGGCCCGGCAATGCTGGCGGCATTTGTATCGGTCGCGTCGTTTGATTTCTTCTTTGTTGCGCCGCGTTTCTCTTTTGCAGTGACTGACATCCAATATTTAGTGACCTTTGTGGTCATGTTGGGTGTGGGCTTGCTAATTGGTCAATTGACTGCCAATTTGCGCTTTTCTGCGAATGTGTCCGCCAGCCGCGAGCGCAGAGCCTTGGCCCTGTTTGAACTCACGCGTGACCTCTCCGCAGCGCTGCTGTCCGTTCAGGTTGTTGAGCTCGGAGAGGCCGCGGTCCAACGCATCTTTGGCGGACAAGCAAAAGTCTTCATCACCAATTCCAAAGATCAACTGGAACTGGGCAGCAACCTACCTGATAAGCTGGATGCCAGCATTGCCGATTGGACTTTCCACAATGGACAGAGGGCCGGGATGGCCACTGCTACGTTGCCCTCCAATGCCTGGCATTACGTCCCGCTGCAGGCGCCCATGCGCATTCGCGGGGTGCTGGTATTGCAGCCCAGCCATGCGCGATGGTTGGTAATTCCGGAGCAGATCCAGCTCTTGGAGACTTTAGCGCGGCAAATCGCCATTGCGTTGGAGCGTGTGCATTATGTGGAAGTTGCGCAGTCAGCGGTAGTGGAGATGGAGTCGGAGCGGCTACGCAATGCACTGCTGGCGACCATGTCCCATGATGTGCGCACGCCATTGACGGCATTGATAGGGCAGGCAGAGACGTTGGAGAAGTCCACACCACTGTCGCAGGATCAACTCACTTCGGCTCGGGTGATCGCCCATGAAGCGAGAGAACTCAGCGCGCTGGTAACCAATCTGCTTGATATGGCGCGATTGGAGAGCGGGAAAGTGCAATTGCGCAAGCAATGGCTGTCGGTGGAGGAGGTGGTGGGTAGCGCCATTCGTTCTGCTCGCCACGCCGTTGGGACACTTGAAGTGGTCACAGACCTGCCGCAAGACCTGCCATTAGTCGAGTTCGATGCCACTTTGATGGAACGCGTGTTAGTCAACCTATTGGAAAATGCTGCTAAGTATGGCGCGCCCACCATTCTTGTCAGCGCTTCAGTGACCCCATTGACACTGGAGTTCCGAGTGCGGGACCACGGACCTGGATTGCCGAACTTTAGTAAGGGGCATGAAGAAATTCTGTTCGATAAGTTCACACGTGGGCAAACGGAGTCTTCTACCCGGGGCGTCGGTTTGGGCTTGGCAATTTGCAAAGCGATTGTGGAGGCGCACCGTGGAAAAATAAGCGCTGGCCAAGCGGATGGTGGAGGAGCTGAATTCACTGTGGCCATACCGCGTTCGATCCCACCCATTTCACCGGAAGCAGAAGATGTCTGACCCCATTGCCATTTTGATCGAAGACGAGCCCCAAATCCGTCGCTTTGTGCGCTCGGCTCTGGAGTCCGAGGGTTGGGTTGTGCATGAGGCAGACACCGCCAAGCGTGGACTAGCAGATGCCGCGACCCGCAAGCCGGATTTACTGGTCGTTGATCTGGGGTTGCCCGATGGTGATGGTTTGGACCTTATTCGCGATGTGCGCGGTTGGTCAAACGTACCCATAGTGGTACTTTCCGCGCGGGCCAACGAGACCGACAAGATTGCCGCATTGGACGCCGGTGCAGACGATTACCTGACCAAACCGTTTGGCGTGGGCGAGTTATTGGCTCGCGTGCGAGCCAATTTGCGCCGTCCGCGTAGCGGGAGTGGCGAATCGTCCACTCAGACCGTACATGAGGCGGACCCTATATTTCGGTTTGGTGAGATTGAAGTTGACCGGCAGGCCAGATTGGTACGTAGGGGTGGCATTGAGGTACACCTGACACCGATTGAATATAGGCTGCTTACCGCATTGATTACGAATAATGGGCGGGTCATGACGCACCGCCAACTGCTGATAGATGTATGGGGACCGACACATGCGGATCAAGGCCACTACCTGCGCATCTATATGGGGCACTTGCGGCGAAAACTGGAGCGCGATCCTGCGCAACCTCAACACCTGCTAACAGAAACTGCGGTAGGGTATCGCTTATTGCGTGAGCCTTAATTACGCCCAGCGGTAATAAGGCTGCAGCGATTTTGATTGCCTCTATCGTTGTATAAAGAATTGCGCGCGATCGTCAAACAAAGCACTAGGCCCAACCGGGCCGGACTCTCCCATGCCCCCATGCGGACTATATGCTGGTTAAGCGCAATTCTGCCGCAGCGCAAAATGCAGCCAGATACCTGCGATTGAAAGGTTTTGCGCCCAAGTGCATCACCCAGAGCATGGTCGTTACATCGTACCCAACATGAGTGCACTGCGATAATCGGCTGCGCGCCCGATTGTTGTTGTGGTGCACTATTAATGCTAATGGGAGCGTTAAAAGTGCTAATGTGGATTTTAGACTGATCTTGTTTATCCAGAAACGGTTCAGTACGCTTGTCATGAATTGAGGTTCTGTTGCGATGAATCCGATCATCGGTCGGGTTTTTCGTTTCACTGCCCAGTGGTCTTGCTCAACCATGTTGTTCAGGAATTTGGACTGGCGCATGACGATGTCGACACAGGCGTCAGTCTACCAACCGGCGCGTCAGCGGTCTAATTCAACTTACATGAACTCGCACTCACCCAAGGGATCTCGCCTTTAACGACTTTAGGGGTCCCCTCGTTTTCAGTGCAATAACTGGCGGGAGCGTTCGATTTGGTGGGGTAAGCGGTTGCTTACTATTATCAGGCGACCGCTACCATTGACGACTCGTTGGCCGGAAAGCCTGGATACCAGCGTGCAAAGTCATCACGAAGCAATCCATCAATGACACGAACTCTGA
>JANXVI010000475.1 GCA_025351745.1 Rhodoferax sp. | reverse complement strand
TCCAGCCCAGGTCGTGCATGAGTTTTTCCAGTCCGAGGCTGGGGTTGAGTATCCATTTCCACGCGGTACCGGTCACGATAAAGGACAGCGCCATGGGATACAAATAGATGGTGCGCAGCACGCCTTCAAAGCGCACTTTCTGGTCCAGAAATATGGCCATGCCCATACCCAGCGCCATGGAGCCGCCAACATACAAAATGCTGAACAGGCCAAGATTTTTTAGTGCTACATACCAACGGTCAGAAGCCCACAGCTTGACGTACTGGTCCAATCCGACGAACTGGTCGTAGTTGGGCAACATGTTGGAGCCGGTAACCGACAACACTGCGTTCCAGATCATGAAGCCGTAGATGAAGGAAAACCCGATCACGAAGCCGGGAGCAATCACCAGTTTGGGCAAAATATTTTCAAAAGTTTTCATGTAAAAAAACGGCGGTCGCGAGACCGCCGCATAAACGCCTAACCCCCGAAAAATACCAAATTACATGAGCCGCCGGGCCGCCCCAAGGCGAATGGCTCCCCCCTGGGGGGTAGGGAGCCACACGCAGTGGGCGCCCGTGGGGGCCACAATTCGCCGCCGGGCCGCCCCAAGGCGAATGGCTCCCCCCCTGGGGGGCAGGGAGCCACACGCAGTGGGCGACCGTGGGGGCCACATTCACCACCAGATCTCGTACTGCACACCCGCTACGGTGCGCGATGTTTTGCCACCCGCACCAAATGTGCTGGCATTGGCTGCGGCCGCTGCGTCGTTCCAGTTTGACATGGTGACATATAGGCGCAACTCGGGGCGGCTATAGAAATCAGGTCCGACCGACAGCGTGGGTGCAATCGTCAACTTGTCCAGTCGCTGGTCGGGGCCGTTGCCGGTGCGGCTGGTCGTAGCAGCATCCACCAAGAGTTTGAAGTTCTTGGAGAAAGCGTAGGAGATGCGGCCACCAATGGAGGTGTCCTTGGTCTCGACGCCGGTCTTCTCATCCTTGTTGATCTGGTAGGCCAACAGTGTCTGGCCCCCAAAGGCACCCAATTGCCAGCTCAGCGAGTCCGCAATACGAGCGACCTTTTTACCGGCCGACACGCCGTCAATCGATTCAAACTCGCCGTCGATACGGGCATGGCCGCTGGACGTTTGCAAGAACAGTGCGTTGTTCAAACCCTTGACGATGAAGTCAGACTGGTTGTGCGAAACAGAGATGCCGGCCCCGGTATTGGTGTCTGCCATGCCCGAGCCACTGACGCCGGTCATGAGTACCCGCAACTTGCCGCCGGGGTTGATACCAATGTCCGAAATATCGGCATTGAAGCGGGTGGCGTTGACGCCTGGGGCCGCAGCAGAGTCGAACTTGTCGCCGGTGAACAGACCCAGACCCAGCTTGGCGCCGCCGATTGGGATGTCGGTCACACCTGCGCCCTGGTTGTCACCGTAGTTCAACAAGAAGTAGTCGATGATGTGCACGTCCTGGATGCGCAGGCGGCGCTGGCCAACCCAGAATTTGGACTCGGGCGAGAAGCCCATGCCACTGATTTCGACAAAGGCTTGCTCGGTGCCGACATTGCCGCTGTTCCATTTGGCGGGCATGTACTCGACCTTGTAGTTGGCGCCATCGGTCTTGAAGGTTTTGCTCAGGTCAATTTCGATGCCGTTATCGCCTTCGTTGCCCAGGCGATAGCCTTGCAGGTCGCCGCCGAGCTGGAAGCGACCCTTGACGCCGTCCGAAGGGCTGAATACCGGGCCGCCGCGAGAGTAGCCGTGGAACTCGAAAGTACCGTCGTCGGCCTGCACGCTGGTGGCGCACAGTGCGGTGGCCATCGCAATGGCGCTCAAAGAAAAAATGTGTTTCATGATGGGTTTCTAAAGTGTTGAGGACAGAGCGGGCTCGCGGCGCGTGGCTGCGGTCTGTCCGGCAAATACATAATTTGAAAAAAGGCGTCCCCCAGGGACGGTCCGCGCCGTCCTTTAAGCTGCCGGAGGGCTGGGTTGGTTTACTTCGTAGCGGCTGCGGCTACGAGACGCTTCTGGCCTTCGGCCACAGTGATCTTGTCGTCGTTCCAGAACTGGCTGACCACGTCTTTGATCGCGCCTTCAACGGCGGGCTTGATTGCCATACCGTGTGCCACGGATGGCTGTAAACTGCCGGTCTTGGCGGTCTCGACAAAGTCTTTGCTGGAGAGCTTGGCACATTCGTCAAACTTGTCGAGCTTCATGTTCAGGCGCACCGGGATCGAGCCTTTGTTCAGGTTGAAAACTTCCTGGAACTCGGGCCCCATGATGGCAGCGGCCAAATCAGCCTGTGCCTTTTGCGAATCAGCAGATTTAAGCTTGAACATGGCAAACGAATCCACGTTGAATGTGAACGCGTTGGCGGTACCCGGTGCTGCTGCACACAAAAAGTCTTTGCCCGGTACCTTGCCTGCCGCCAGGAATTCGCCCTTGGCCCAGTCACCCATGAACTGGAAACCGGCCTCGCCCTTCATGACCATGGCGGTGGCCAAATTCCAGTCGCGCCCTGGGGCGGCTGCGTCGGTATAGCCTTTGATGCGGCGGAAGGTTTCCAGCGTCTTGGTCATGGTCTCGCTGCTCAACGCTTTGGGATCCAGCGCCACCAGGGCTTCGTGGTAGAACTTGACACCGCCCATGCCCAGCGCGACGGACTCAAAGGTTGTAAAGTCTTGCCAGTTTTGGCCACCGTGCGCAACGGCAGTCAGGCCAGCCTTTTTTATCTTGTCGGCGGCGGCAAAGAACTCGTCATAGGTCTTGGGCATGCCTGCCACGCCGGCCTTCTTCAATACTTCTGGGTTGGCCCAGACCCAGTTCACGCGGTGCACGTTGACAGGTGCCGCAACGAAATTGCCCTTGTACTTCATGCCATCGGCAACGACCTTGGGCAGCAAGCTATCCCACTTTTCGGCCTTGGCAACTGCATCCAGATTGGCCAATACGCCTTCGGCAGCCCATTCCTGGATGGCGGGCCCCTTGATCTGCGCAGCAGCAGGCGGGTTGCCCGATACGACACGGCTCTTGAGCAGCGTGGCCGCGTTGTCGCCACCGCCACCGGCCACGGCAAAATCTTTCCACACATGGCCCTTGGCCTGCATGATCTTCTTCAGCTCAGCGACCGATTTGGCCTCGCCACCAGAGGTCCAATAGTGCAGCACTTCTACCTCACCGGCGTGGGCCGCAAAGGCGGTCGTCATGGCCAGCGCCGCCACAGACAGGCAGCTCAGGCGCATACGTGAAACTTTCAACATGTCGTCTCCTTGTGTGCTCATCTGGCATAGGGCCACGAGCGGGTTGAATTCAGAGAACACCGTTGTTCTTGAATTAATTAATTGTTAATTAATATTTAATTCGGGAACATGGGACTTACCCTAGGGCCGACCAAAACGTCGCTAATGCGCATCATGCGGGGCCACGAAGCGGCTTGGTGGCCGGTGCGCGTGAAGCTTATCGGCATCGGCACGCGGGGCGGCCATACGACCGCATGCCAGCACGGGAATCAGGGGGGGGGAATAGGTGCAGCAACAACAGCGCGTTGTGCCGTGTTTTCAAATAGAGGCTATGAGGTAAAAGTGCCTCTAGCCCTCGCAAAATATGCGGTTTCAGCTATCAAATTTGTAGTAATCGGCTCAAACGTGTGCCAGTCCATCCAGGCAGGTGATCGTGATATGGCGACGGTCCACTTTGACCAAGCGTTGCAGTTGCAGCTCGGTAAAGGTGCGACTGACGGTCTCCAAAGTCATGCCCAGATAACTGCCGATTTCACCGCGCGTCATTTTCAAGTGAAACTCCACCGCCGAATAGCCGCGTGCGTGCAAGCGCTGGGACTGGTTGAGCAAGAATGCGGCCAGGCGCTGTGCCGAGTTGAGACTGCCCAGCACCACCACGTGGCTGTAGTTGCGCACAACCTCACGGCCGATCAGTCGCATCATGGTGCTTTGCATATCACCAGCGGCCGCGCACAATTCGCCGACATAGGCATAGGACACGGTGGACACTTCGGAATCTTCCAACGCGGTGCCACTGCTGGCATGCAGGCCCTCTGCAACACCGTCTAGGCCCAACAACTCACCCATCATGTGGAAATTGCTGATCTGCTCGCAACCATCCGTCAGTGCCAGCGTCGATTTAAATGAACCGCTGTGGATGGCATAGATGTATTGAAAAGACTCGCCTTCACGGTAAAGACATTCGCCTTGACGGACCTTGCGCCGGCCACTCATCAGGTCAATCAGTCGTGCCGTGTCGTTTCCGGTCGGGTAAGGCGTCCGCTCATTGGGCCGCAGAACGAGATCAGGGTATTCATGCCACAGCTCTGTGGGCAACGGTGGCATTTGCAACGCCGACTGCCGCAGTGGTTGTTCTAGCGCATTTCTCAAGCGATTCCCCTTGGTCGCAAGCCCTAGTCCACATCATCAAAACAGCCCAAGCTGGGTGGTGAAACTTGCTGGGGCCACTATAGGACGCAGGGGTTTTTCACTCCGTGTGCTAACGCACCAAAGTCAAACTCGGCGGTGTGATGCTTTCCACAGGGCGGTGGTCTTGCCTGGAGAAAGGTTGAAATCCTTCCATTGCCCAAGCGCCACGTACAACCAGGTGTCGCCAGTGAACGTCGCAAGTCTCGCCCTTCAGGGCCATTGGGGTCGTCCACGTCACGCCGACAGTCATAATCCGACCTTTTGGCGACCGAGAACGAACAGGGCCCGTCCGTTGCTCATCGCACATACAGAAGCTCGTTGGCGCGTTACCGTTGCACCCCATTCTTCAATTGTTTAAGGAACATCTTATGGAAAACTCGACACTTGGTAATGCCCTCGCCGCAAAAGGCGGCCCTGTCAATGGGCGCGTCGATGCAGCCGCCGTCAGCGCACATGGTGCCGTTGACAAGGTCGCTGCTGTAGCTGGCTCGGCCGTGCGCACGGTAAGCTCTGCGATTGACGGTGCTGCGGCATCGGGTCACCAGGCAGTCAATAAAATCGAAGACACCGTTAAACCCGCTGAGCAGTGGCTCAACGAGAAATCCGATGCGTTACTGGCGGCCCCAAAAAACGCTGCTTCGGATGCACGGCAATTCATTGTTGAGCATCCTTGGCAGTCGGTCGGAGTCGCTCTGGTGGCTGGGATGTTGTTCGGGCGCATAACGCGCTAACCCTGGCTGTCGGTGGATGTACTGTCGGCAAACACTATAGGAATGGCGATGGCGAGGGCATTGCCATCGCGCCAAAGTTTGAGGGGATTCTGTCCCGTCAGGCAGTGCACAGAAATTTCAGTTGCTCCGTGTAAGGATGAAATCGCCCGCGTTAATCAGAGGCCTATGCAGACGCCTGGGCAGACGCCTGGGTCTGCCTGCACGGCGAGCGATTTCCCTCTTCTGCGAATGCTTTGACCGCCACAAGGCTGGTACCGCCGCCATTGCTGATGGCAACAGCTACTTTGAGCCGACTACCGACTGATCAACGGCGCTCTGCGCCACCGCAAGCTGCACGCCAGTGTAAGCGCCCTGGTTAATCGATCCGTGCACCCGAAGCCCTTACCACCTGCGCCCACTTCTTGTGTTCGTTGTCAATCAGTACCGCAAACTGTGCTGGTGTGTTGCCACTGGGTATGGCGCCCTGTGCCAGCATCTTTTCGTTGACGGCGGGGTTGCTTAGCGCCCGTGCCGTTTCTTGCTGGATGCGGTTCACCACATCGGGCGGAGTGCCGGCCGGTGCCAGCAGGCCAAACCAACTGGTGGCCTCAAATCCCTTGAGGCCTGCGGCCTCTTCAATGGTTGGGATGTCGGGCAGCGCATTGGAACGCTTGGCACTGGTTACGGCCAAGGCTTTGAGCTTACCGCTTTTGATCAGCTGCATGGCAGAAGGCAGGTTGTCAAACATCACATCAACCTGGCCACCGACCAGATCCAGCAAGGCGGGGCCAGAGCCACGGTAGGGAATATGCGTCATGAACAGCCCGGTCTGGCTCTTGAACAGCTCACCGGCCAGGTGGATGGATGTACCGTTGCCGCTGGACGCCATGTTGAGCTTGCCCGGTTTGAATTTGGCCAGCTTGATGAAGTCTGGCACGCTGTTGATGCCATTGGCGCGCGCCAACTCCGCATTGACCACCATCACATTGGGCACGCTGGCCACCAGCGTGATGGGCGCAAAGTCCTTGATCGGGTCATACGGCAGCCTGGGATACAGCGCGCGGTTGATGCCATGCGTGCCCACCGTGCCCATCAGCAGCGTGTAGCCATCCGGCACAGACTTGGCCACGGCTTCGGCACCCAGGTTGCCGCCCGCACCGGCCTTGTTGTCCACGATGAATTGCTGGCCAAAAGCTTTGGACAACTCGGGCGCCACCGCGCGGGCCAGCAAGTCGGTGGTGCCGCCGGGCGCAAACGGCACGACGATGCGAACGGGTTTGTTGGGCCAGGCTGACTGGGCGAGGGCGCTGGTACCGCCCAAGGTCAAAACAGCGGCAGCGCAGGCAAGTGCTGCGAGCTGTACAGCAAATCTTCGTTTCGAACGCAGTAAGGCCATGGCGGGTGTCTCCGGTTCGATGTTCTGTTGTCCATCATAGCGAGCCGACGGTTGCTTCCAACCTCAAAAGCAGAATGCTACAAAATATATAGCGCTACGTGCATATCCTACGAGGGCTAAAGACATATTTTTATCAAAGGTTTGCTAAACAAACCTAAAATAGGTATTTTTGATGATTTTGCGACTTTAAGTTGCGGGGCGGACGTCCGATCGTCCATCTGCGTGTAAGGTTTCAACCTCTGCGGGCGTGGACCTTAAATCCGATTGATATCCAAGTCAGTCAGTAAAGTGTGGCTAGCCGAGCGACTTGAGGCGACCGCTTTTACTTTTGGTTCGGGAGGTTAGTTTGTCGCGTATTCCAAAATACTGGTTGTTTGCATCAGGGCTTCTCTGTGCAGCGAGCGCACTCGTGCACTTGTCACTCCCACTGGGCGGTCCCGATTGGTACAGCTTTGTCGGAGCCCCTCAAGCTGTTGCAGCCATGGCGGCAGCCGGTATGCTGCGGCCGGTCGTTTTCAGCTTTCTTATCGCGAGCATCCTTGTGGTGTTCGCTAGCTATGCATTTTCCGCACTCGGATTTATTCGACCTCTGCCCGCGCTACGTGTAGTCTTGTGCGCTATTGGCGTGGGCCTGTCGATACGCGCTGTGTGGTTACCTGTTCTCGCAGTCACAGACCCGCGCGTCTTGGGGTTTGTCTGTGGGCGCTGCAGCAATTTCAACGGGTTTGTTGTGGCAACTTCGATGTTGTGCCTGTTCATTGGCCTGGGCTTTTTGCTCGGAGCGTTGCGCCTAATTTCCACTCCTCAATCATGTGCGCGCGGTACCGACGCCCCTTACCTAAAGCGATAGCCCTCATGATCCGCGTCCTTCTCTGCGCAGTCATTTTTCTTGCAATGCCAGTTACCGCTCAAGTCGGCGTGCATCAGTCGCACATTGAGGCGAACGTCCCGTCAGCAGAAGCATTCGCGCCGCTATTGCAACGGGACTTGTTGGCATTCGCCCGTGTCAGTGGAATCCCCGGCGCGACCCGAGTCGAATACACGCTGTTGCGTGATGCGCCAACACAGTCGGGCGTTGGCTATCCGAAGTTCTACGCTTGGGTGAAGGTTGTGGCAAATTCAAAGAAGGTCTCCGAGGGTGCCGTGCGCTTGGCTGCTGTTGATCAACAGCGATTCGACGTCACAAGCTACATGACTGCTCAACAGATTCGGGAGAACCCGGGTCAACTGGCTGCCGTTTTCCCGAAAGCGTTAGTCCCTGGGATTATTCAAAGATCGGATGGCAAGTGAAGGATATCTGTTTGCTCCCCACAGACATGCGAGCGAGGGCTATAGCTTCGCAGCAATGGTCCCGTGCCTGGCAGCGTCAAGGTTAAACCAAAAATGCTCCACTACGATTGGCAATGCCTGGTTTGTGAAGCATCGAACCCAGTCAATACAGATATCTGCCAACTCTGTTCTGCCCCGGTTCGACTGAATGGAAAAGAAATTGAATTGAGACGTGCGCAATGGGAGAGCGCCGAAGATGTCGGGTCGGGGCGAAGGAATGGTTTGGGACTTGCATCCAAACTCGCTTTTTTTTTGGTTGCTGATATCGGTCTTTTCTTTGTATTTATGAGCTTGGCAACATCGGGTGGCGGCAATGCCATCGGAGCTGGTTTGATTGGCATGTTTTTACTTATTCCTGCGCCATTTCTTGCCGTGGCGTGGATCTTCGTTGGTGTTCGCTCGTTGGTTAATGGGAAATGAACAGTGCAATCCCTAAAAAGTTTGGTTTAACTGGGTGCACCATTCGCCCGCCTGCGGCATAGACTGAGCGCGGACGTTCAACCTTCTCCATCAGCAGTCCACCCGGCGCATAACCTATAGTCACTGACCATGGACTGGACCAACCCCTACGCATCCGCCCGCTCCGCCGTGTTGGGGTACAACGTGGTCAGCACCTCGCAACCCCTGGCCGCGCAAGCGGGACTGCGCATGTTGGCCGCAGGCGGCAATGCGGTGGACGCTGCCCTGGCCGCCGCCATGGCGTTGACGGTGGTGGAACCCACGGGTTGTGGGCTGGGCAGCGATGCTTTCGCCATTGTGTGGGACGGGCAGCAGTTGCACGGGCTCAATGCATCAGGGCGTTCGCCCGCTGGGTGGAATGCGGATCGCTTCCAAGGCCGCTCGGTGATGCCGGACAAGGGTTGGGACGCGGTCACCGTGCCCGGTGCCGTATCCGCCTGGAGCGCTTTGTCACGCCGCATGGGTCGGTTGCCCTTTGCGACGCTGGCGCAGCCTGCGATAGCCTATGCGCGCCACGGCTTCCCGGTGTCGCCCGTCATTGCGCGGCAATGGGCTTTGGGTGCAGCGCGCCTGGGCGATCAACCCGGGTTTGCCGAGTGTTTTATGCCCCAGGGTCGTGCGCCGCGCGCGGGCGAGCTGTTTCGCAGCGAGGCCCATGCCCGTTCGCTGGAGGCCATTGCTGCCAGCCATGGCGACACCTTCTACACAGGCCCACTGGCGCACGCTATGGCCGCGCATGCCAAGGCCCATGGCGCGGTGCTGACCGAAGAAGATTTGGCCCGCCACACGGTCGACTGGTGCGGCACGTTGGCGCAGCCCTTTGCAGGCTCTGTGGTGCATGAGATACCTCCCAATGGCCAGGGCATTGCCGCGCTGATGGCGCTGGGCATGCTGGAGGCATTGGGTATAGGCCAGCAGCCCGTAGACGATATCGACACCGTGCACTGCGCGATTGAGGCCATGAAGCTGGCCCTTGCCGACCTCTACCAGTACAACGCCGACCCTGCCGCCATGCGCGTGGGGCCGGGTGCGCTGCTAGACCCGGCCTACCTGTCCGAGCGGGCGCGGTTGATCGACCTGCAACGCGCCGGGGACCCCGGTTATGGTGCGCCCCAGCCGGGTGGCACAGTGTATGTTGCCGCGGCCGACGCGTCGGGCATGATGGTGTCATTCATCCAGTCCAACTACATGGGCTTTGGCTCGGGCGTGGTGGTGCCTGGCACCGGCATCAGCCTGCAGAACCGGGGCCACGACTTTTCGCTGGCGCAGGGCCACGCCAACCA
>JANXVI010000469.1 GCA_025351745.1 Rhodoferax sp. | reverse complement strand
CCTTCAACCCAGCACCTGCCGGCGCCGTGCATCCAGCCGCTGGGCCAGCTCGTCGTGCACAGCCTCGGCTGCGTAGTAGATGCCGGTTTGTTTGGCGTCTTGGGCAGCACGCAGCCCGCGTGCCAGAAACTCGTCTTGCGTGCGCCGCCGTGCAATGGTCTCGCGCATGGCGGTTTCCATCAGGCTGGTCAACGTCTCACCCTCGCGCAACACGCTTTCAGCGGCAGCGCGCAACTGGGGCTCCACGCGGAGCGAAGGCAGGGTGGCGGTTTTCACGGGCGGGTATTGCGTTGCAGCTGCGATGCAACCAGTGTAGCGCTATTTTTTCCACCTGAAACTCCACCACCGCCTTGCCGACCCTTCCACATTAGGGTCGGCGCTGGCAATTACCCCATCAAGCCTTGACCCAAGCACTGCGGTAGTCAGCCGCATACTGTTCCAATGCAATAGGCGGCCGACCCAACAGCGTTTGCACGGCATCCGTCGTGCGCTCGGAGTAGCCCAACTTAAAGTACTCCAGAATCATCAACAAGAACTCGGCATACGCCGGTGGCAGGCCCGCATGCAACAACGCGCCGCGCATGTCGCCCTCGGGGATGTCCTGGTAGGTGATCGCCTGACCCGTCGCCTTTGACAGAATGGCGGCCACCGCGTCATGGTCCAGTGCCACGCCGCCGGTCAGGTCAAAGTCGCGCTGGTTGAAGTCGTCCGTGCTCAACAGGCGCGCAGCCACTGAGGCAATGTCGCGTGCATCGATGAAGCTGCCTTTGGCGGTGCCCACGGGCAGGAATATCTTTCCGTGCTCCAGGATGCCCTGGATCCAGAACGAGTTGAAGTTCTGCATGAACCAGTTGGGCCGGATGATGTTGTACGCCAGCCCCGAAGTTTCCAGGTGAACCTCGGCCTTGCGCATGGGTGCGTTGTCATCGGCATTGGCGCCCATGGCGGTCATGAGAACGATCTTCTCCACACCGTGGGCTTTGGCGGCGTCGACCACCGGGTTGAGCAGTTCGTCCTGGTTGGTATAGCCGGGCGGGGACAACATGAATACTTTGCTGACACCGTTCAGCGCAGTATCCAGGCCGGCACGGGTCACCAGATTCAGGTGCACCTCGGTGGCGGGGTCGGTGACCGGGCGGCTGGTCGCTTTGAGGACGTTGTGCCCTGCCACGCGTAACAAGCGCACGAGTTCAGAACCGACCGTGCCGTTGGCACCGATGACGAGTGTGTGGGACATATTCATTTCCTGGAGAAGAGTGGTTGATGGGCGAATCATCCGCCCATTCATCCGTACTAAGAATGGACAAAAAACCAATTTTCATATCCAATCGTCCGGATCGAACAGCATCCCAACCCCTGCAAGAGCCTGAAAACCCATGGACCTATTGACCGACATCTTCCGCCAGGCAGGACTGCGCCGCCGACTTTTGGACCACCGCCAACTGCGCGATGCGACCGCCCTGCAGTTCCCGTGTGATCGCAGCATGGGCTTGCACGTCGTCACGGCTGGGCAGGTGTATTTGCATGCTCCATCCCTGCCGCAACCACTGTGTCTGCAGGCCGGTGACGTGGCCGTCATGGCGCGCGGCTGCGTGCACACCATCAGCACCCATGAAGACATGAGTACTGTGCAAACCGTTGCCCTCAACCAACCATGGCCCGAGCCAATAGCGGGGGCACCTGGCGATGCACCGCCGAACGCACTCATCAGCGGCGCCTACCAGTTCTGGCATACACCGGTGCATCCGTTCTTTGCCGAGATGCCCGACTGGCTGGTGTTGACCACACAGGATGGTCCCTACCC
This sequence comes from Rhodoferax sp., assembly GCA_025351745.1. Classification (GTDB taxonomy): domain Bacteria; phylum Pseudomonadota; class Gammaproteobacteria; order Burkholderiales; family Burkholderiaceae_C; genus Allorhodoferax. The sequence continues at coordinate 507 of JANXVI010000469.1, read as the reverse complement.
CCCGGCCGTAGCGCACAGCATGCAACTGCTGCAGCAAGAACTGGCCCTGCGCGAGCTGGGCAGTGAAACCCTGGTGTACGGGCTGCTGGATGTGATCTTTGTATTGCTGATGCGAGAAATGTTGCAACGCCAGGGCACGGGCACAGCGTGCTGGGGCCACGGTATCCAAGACCCTCAGGTGATGAAGGCGGTGCAAGCCATGCATGACGACTGTGGCCACGCCTGGACACTGGACAAGCTGGCGCAACACGCAGGGCTGTCTCGCACCAGCCTGGCAGAGCGCTTTCGCGAATCAATGGGCAATACGCCACTCAACTATTTGCGCACGGTACGCATGCAAAAGGCCATGGCTGCGCTGAGCGAGTCAGAGCGCTCACTGGAGCAGATTGCCCGGGAGGTCGGCTACACCGATGCGTTCAGCTTTTCCAAGGTGTTCAAGCGCACAGTAGGCACGGCCCCGCGCGACTTCCGCCGCCAAGACACGCAGGACAAATCGCTGGCTTGGCG
>JANXVI010000463.1 GCA_025351745.1 Rhodoferax sp. | reverse complement strand
GAGACTTCTGGCGCCTTGGAGCAGGAGACCAATAGCGCGGGAATGGCGGCAAGCAATGCTAAACGTGTCATGGAGAGCAAACCCTTGTGAGGAAAACTTTGCATTTTGCGCCAAGTTGGCAGACACCCGCCTGGGAGTGGTTCTGCGCAGCAAGGCCATGGTTCAGCAAAAAAAGGTTTGTTGTCAACGGTCTGGGTGCGCCAATGCACTGACGGCCACCCCTGCTGCAAACTAAGTTCTCCTGACCGGTTGCGACAGGGGCGTCTTGCCCGTACTTGCGTCAACCCCATCCAGGAGAAACCCATGAAGCCACTGACCACCCGCACATCCCCACCGGCGCCTGCCGACAAAGACCTTGCAGAACAGGCCAACACGGGCCACGGCGTGCCGTCGCAAGACCCAGACCCTGCAGCGCAGATACTGCTGGACCCGCAGGAAACACAACGAGAGGCGCATTCCGTGGTGGTGGCTGGCGGCGTATTGGCCGGTGCAGCCACGGGCGCCGCCATTGGTGTCGCGGTGGCCGGCCCGGTGGGCGTCGTGGTCGGAGCCACGGCGGGTGCCGTCGTCGGTGTCCTGGGTAGCGCCGTCGCTGGAGCCACGGTTAAAACCAAGACTTAAAGTTGCGTCCGCACAGCAGCGTGCAGATTGCATTTTTTCTCTCAATGAAGGAGAACCCATATGGTTAGCAAAAACACGATTTGCCTTTGGTACGAGGGTGGTGCACTCGATGCTGCCAAGTTCTATGCCGCAACCTTCGCAGACAGCGCGGTGGGCGCCGTATTCCACGCGCCAAGCGACTACCCTGCGGGCAAACAGGGCGAGGTGTTGACGGTCCAGTTCACCGTACTGGGCATCTCATGCCTCGGCTTGAATGGTGGCCCAGCTATCAAGCAGAGCGAGGCATTCTCGTTCCAGGTTGCGACGGACGACCAGGCTGAGACTGACCGGCTGTGGAGCGCCATTGTCAACAACGGCGGCCAGGCCAGCCAATGCGGCTGGTGCAAAGACAAATGGGGCCTGTCGTGGCAGATCACTCCGCGCGCTCTGACCGATGCAATCGTTGACCCCGATCCAACGGCGGCCAAACGTGCGTTTCTGGCCATGATGCAGATGCAAAAAATTGATATTGCGGCCATCGAAGCGGCTCGGCGCGGTTGAGGGCATCACCAACGTCTGCACGCATCCATACCATCGCAGCCCATGCCGCCACCAGCCTTAGCGCTTGCTCGCCCCAGTGCTCACCTGCGTGACGCCTACCGCACGCTAATTGCTGAGTTTGCTGCCAACGGCGATGCGCTGGTCCCCTTCACGCTGGGATTTGAGAACACTGACTTCGACGCCTCTTTGTTCAAGCTGAGCGACTGCGCTCGCGGCATCGGCGTGCCAGACGGCTTCGTCGCCCACTCCACCTTCTGGCTGGTCCGCGGTGGCACCGAGGTCGTCGGCGTATCCAACGTCCGCCACGCCTTGACGCCCGCGTTGCTGCGCGAAGGCGGTAGCATTGGCTACGGCATCCGGCCCACAGCCTGCCGCCAGGGCATGGGTAACGCCATCTTGCGCCTGTCGCTACTGCGCGCTGCAGAGCTGGGCCTGCCGCGCATTCTGATCACCTGCGACAAACAAAATGTTGCATCCGCTGCAGTGATTGTGCGCAGTGGCGGTGTGTTGGAGTCTGAGGAATACCTGGCTGAAGAAGGTGAGAACGTTCAACGCTACTGCTTTAGCTCTATACGCTGATTTTCAAAAAAATTTGATTTGTTTGCATCCGTTTGATGCGTTCCATCGTTTGTCTTAGGTGCCGCAATGCAGCGCGAACCTTTAACCCCTTACTTATCACCGGGAGTCAAACATGTCCTTATATTCCATCCGCAATTTTTTCCTCGTACCCGTGCTGAGCCTTGCTATTGCAGGTGCAGCCCTGGCCGCGCCATCCGAAGCCGCGCCCGTGCAAAACGCACAGATTGACAACTTTGTTGCAGGCAGGAAGGCCATCGATGCCAAGAATTGGGAGCTGGCCGTTGCCAGCTTCGACAAGGTGGTCGCACAAGATCCCAAAAATGCAGACGCATACAACTACCTCGGTTATTCCAACCGTTGGCTCGGGCGCTACGACGCCGCATTTTCGGCATATGGCAAAGCGCTGGCGCTGGACCCTACCCACAAGGGCGCGCTGAACTACTCTGGCATCGCTTATTTAAAGACCGATCAAAAGGCCAAGGCCGAGGCACAACTGGCCAAGCTGCAATCCAGCTGCGCCAACTGTGATGAGACCAAGCAACTGGCCAAGGCCATTGCCGACTACAAACCCGCCGCGCAATAAACATGAACTCCGCGCCTGCTGCAACCCGCTACCACCCTGTGTCCATGGCTCTGCACTGGATTCTGGCGCTGGCCCTGGCATCGATATTTGCCGTGGGCCTTTATATGGCGGACCTGCCGTTCTCACCCCAACGGTTGAAGCTGTACAACTGGCACAAGTGGGCCGGAGTTTTCATACTACTGCTGTCTGTGGCCCGCCTGGCCACGCGGCTGGTCAAGCGCCCACCCGAGCTGCCTGTCGCAATTGCTGCGGCAATGCCAGGTTGGCAGACGCGGGCCTACCACGCAACCCACGGCATCTTGTATGCGCTGTTCTTTGCCGTGCCGCTGCTGGGCTGGGCCTACAGCTCGGCGGCAGGCTTTCCCATCGTGCTGCTGGGCCTGTTGCCACTGCCAGACTTTGTGGACGCCAACAAGGCGGTGGCGGAGTCCATCAAACCCTGGCACGCCTTGAGTGCCTATGCACTGGCCGGCATCGCGGCCCTGCATGTGGCCGCCGCGCTGAAGCACCATTTTGTGGACCGCGATGGCCTGCTGCAGCGCATGCTGCCCGGCAGGTCTTGAATGGCCAAGGCCGCTTACCCCGAACACCGAAATAGAACTGGAGTACACCAATGATGAAGACGCACGTTTCAAGCCTTACTCGCACCGCTGGCTGGGTGCTACTGGCCACTCTGGGCGCATCTGCACACGCCGAGCAAAAGCTGCTGCCAGCCCAAAGCGACATCAGCTTCGTGACCAAACAAATGGGCGTGCCTTTGGAGGGCCGCTTCAAGAAGTTTGATGCGCAAGTAGCGTTTGATCCGGCCAAGCCAGAAAGCGGCAATATCGCGTTCACGATCGACATTGGCAGCGCCACACTGGGTGCACCCGAGCCCGATGCCGAACTGCCCAAGGCCACTTGGTTCAACACAGCCAAGTTCCCACTGGCCACGTTTCAATCCACTGCCATCAAAAGCCTGGGGGGTGGCAAGTTTGAAGTAGCCGGCAAGCTGGCGATCAAGGGCAATGTCCGCGATGCCGTCGTCCCCGTGTCACTGGTCCAAAGCGGCAGCACGACCACCGCCAACGGTGTCTTCACCATTAAGCGCCTCGCATTCAAGATCGGCGAAAACGAGTGGGCCGATACCTCCATGGTGGCCGACGATGTGCAAATCAAATTCAAGCTGGCCCTGGCTGGCGTAGCAAAAATCTAAAACCCGAGACAACAACACCATGCAACCCACAGCATTCCTCAGCGCCGCCATCCTCGCCCTCATTTGCGGCGTACACGGCGCGGCCGTCGCCGCACCCGAGACTTACACCATTGACAGCGGCCACACCTTTCCCCGCTTCTCCTACAGCCACATGGGTTTGTCTACCCAACTGAGCCGCTTCAGCAAGACGACGGGCACCGTCGTGCTGGACAAGGCCGCCAAGACCGGGTCGGTTGACGTGATCATCGATATGAAGACGGTCGACACCGGTTTGGCAGTATTCAACGGGCACATCCAGGGCGAAGATTTTTTGGACACGGCCAAATACCCCACCGCGACGTTCAAGTCCACCAGGGTCGTATTTGACGGCGACAAGCCGACGGCCATTGAGGGCGAACTGACGATTAAGGACGTCACCAAACCCGTCAAGCTCAAAGTCTCTAGCTACGTGAACATGGTGCATCCGATGTTGAAGCGCGACGCCATTGGCGCAGACGCCTCCGCCGTCATCAAGCGCTCCGACTTTCATGCCGGTAAATACGCCCCCAATGTGGGGGATGACGTCACGATCAGCATCGCCATTGAAGCCATCAAGCAATAGCGCTGACAGCTATTTCACACCAGCCCCACATCTTTAGGGCTGACATTCGCAAACACACGATCCAGGTCGACAGCAGATAGTCCATACATCCGACTAAACAGGCCCGCCAGCAATTCACGGTATTCGTTGAGCACGGGGAAATCGCGGTCCTGAA
>JANXVI010000433.1 GCA_025351745.1 Rhodoferax sp. | reverse complement strand
ACCTGGACGGCAACCACCCACTGGCTGGGCAGACGCTGAAGTTTGGCATCAAGGTGGTGGAAGTGCGAGCGGCGTCGGCGGAAGAGATTGCGCACAAGCATGTGCATGGGGAGCATGGGCACCACCATTGATGGAATGGTGTCTGCAAAGCCTTTCATAGCATGCTATTGAATTTGTAGCGACTCGCGCATATTTCGCGAGGGCTAGCGGCCTGTTTGGCCAAGAACCTCCGCCTCCAACGCCTGTCTGTGGTTCGCACACGACGGGCGGCGTGGCTCACGTTCTCCGGCGCGCGTCGCGGGCGAACAGGGTTGGCAAACCTGCGGGATTGCGTTAACACCGTGTTTGACATGCCTACTCTTGTGGCAACCGCAAGTGCGGCCTGCGCCCGCAAGCCACGCCACCCGCCTGGGGTGGTAGTGACGCTAATCGGTTATATCAGACCCCACTGCCGCTCTATGCGGGCGATTTCATCAAGCAACGTGTATTGGCGTACGTTGTCTCCTCTCGCACCGCCGATGTAAAAGGTGCGAGGTGCCTCGATCTTTTTGATAACTTCCGGGAGGAGATGGGGGCGAAGACTGGAGTAGATCTCGGAAGAGAGAAACTTGCTGCGGCAATCCACGAAGTCATATTTTTCAGCCACCACAGCCCCACGCCACTCGGCGATTTGGTCTCGCCTTCGAGTTGCGAGTTCGGGTGCGACTTGAAAGTGAACCCCGAGGACTGGCTTTTCGATTGCTACTCGGGCCTTAGTTTCGGCGTCCTGCTTCCACTGGAGTAGCACATCAATCGTGTAGCGACTGGAATCGTTGTCGATCAACTTGGCGCAGTTTTGACAGAGCCATATGCCGTTCGCGACAGAGGCTCGTTGTGACTGAGACTTGCCGCGGTCAAAGCGGGGCCCACCGGGCGATGCCGCGGTAATGTGTGCACCGACGCCAATATTCACCGCCGCGTCCGATTCAGTCCGTGGCCCAGAAGTTGACTTTCCGCAACCTGGGTTTGAGCAATGAAAGCCAACGCGCTTAGCAAGAGTGTTTATGACCCTGGGAGGAAACTTGTCTGGAGGCATGAGTAGCTGAGGATTTTGATAGCTAACAAATAATTTACGTTTAACTAGACTCAACCTCGGATGCGCGAGTTTCATTGCTGCAAATAGGCTAACGCCCGGAATGCATCAACGATGTCGTCTGCGGCCGCCCCGGCAAATGCAATGATGCAGTAGCCGCTGGCGACTGCGCCACCCGCTTCCCACTCCGGAACACCTGCAGCCGCGTCGCCCGCAGCCGAATCGCCTCAATCGGATCCTGCGCCTGCAGAAGCACAAAGTCCGCGTTGCAGCCTTTCTCAATCCCATACCCGTCCAAATGCAAGATCTTCGCCGGGCTGGTGGTCACGGCCTCAAAGCACTGGCGCATGGCAGCCTGGCTGGTCATCTGGGCCACGTGCAGGCCCATGCTGGCTACTTCCAGCATGTCGGCGCTGCCCAGCGAATACCAGGGGTCCATCACGCAGTCGTGGCCAAAGGCGACGGTCACGCCGTGGGCCAGCAGCTCGGGCACGCGGGTCATGCCGCGGCGTTTGGGGTAGCTGTCGTGGCGGCCTTGCAGCGTGATGTTGATCAGCGGGTTGCTGATGATGCTGACACCGGCCTCGGCAATCAGCGGCAGCAGCTTGCTGACATAGTAGTTGTCCATGCTGTGCATGGACGTGCAATGTGAGCCGGTGACGCGGCCTTGCAGGCCCAGGCGTTGGGTCTCAAAAGCCAGGGTTTCGATGTGGCGCGACAGCGGGTCGTCGGACTCGTCGCAGTGCATGTCCACCAGCTTGCCCTGGGCGGCGGCCAGTTCGCACAGCAGCTTGACGCTCAACGCGCCATCGGCCATCGTCCGCTCAAAGTGGGGGATGCCGCCGACCACGTCCACGCCCATGGTCAGTGCGCGCTGCAGCTTGTCCATGGCCTGCGGGTCGCGCAGCACGCCGTCTTGTGGGAAGGCGACCAGTTGCAAATCCAGGTAGGGCGCGACGCGGCGTTTGACCTCCAGCAGTGCCTCCACGGCCAACAGGCGCGGGTCGCATATATCCACGTGGCTGCGGATCGCCAACAGGCCCCGGGCCACGGCCCAGTCGCAGTAGGCGAGGGCGCGTTCGACCAGCGCCTCTTGCGTGAGGTGCGGTTTGAGCTCGCCCCACAGTGCAATGCCTTCGAGCAACGTGCCGCTGGCATTGACGCGCGGCAGTCCGTAGCTCAGGGTGGCGTCCATGTGGAAATGGGCGTCTACGAAGGGCGGGCTTAGCAGCAAGCCTTGGGCATCGACCGTTTCGGTGGCGGGGGCCTGCAGGCCGGGCGCTACGTCGGTGATGCGGCCGTCTTGCACGGCAACCGACATATTCGAACGGCCGTCGGGCAGGGTGGCTTTGTGGACCAGTAAATCCAGCATAGGTGTGCTCCGTTGTAGGTTGCTATCAGAAACGTAGCGACGTAAGCATATTTTGCGAGGGCTAGCGCCCGATTTGGCGCTTACTGGGTTCCAAAAATCCTATCACCCGCATCGCCCAAACCGGGCAGGATGTACCCATGGCTGTTCAGCTCCCGGTCAATCGCGGCGGTGAAGATCTGCACATCGGGGTGCTCCTTGTACATGGTGTTGATGCCCTCGGGGCAGGTCAGCAGGCACAAAAACTTGATCGATTTGGGTTTGCACTCCTTCAGGCGCGCCACGGCGGCGGCGGCGGAGTTGCCGGTGGCCAGCATCGGGTCCACCACCACAATATCGCGCTCTTCCATGTTCTTGGGCATCTTGAAGTAGTACTCCACCGCCTGCAGCGTCATGGGGTCGCGGTACAGACCGATGTGGCCCACGCGCGCGCCGGGCACCACCGACAGCACGCCGTCCAGAATGCCGTTGCCCGCACGCAGGATGGACACAAAAACCAACTTTTTGCCGTCGATCATCTTGGCGTTCATGGTTTCCAGCGGGGTCTCAATCTGCACATCCTGCAACGCCATGTCGCGTGTCACCTCATACGCCATCAGGCTGGAGAGTTCATTGAGCAGCCGGCGAAAGCTATTGGTGCTGGCCTCTTTGTTGCGCATCAGGGACAGCTTGTGCTGCACCAGCGGGTGGTCGATCAGGTGGACGTTGGCGCGGGCTTCGGGGATTAGTGGTGTCATGGTTGTTAAAACTGTGGGTTTGGGGCGAGTTGGACGTAATGGGCGGAATAGGCGTACTGGGTGTGCCGTGAACTTGCCAAACTCTAACGCAATTCCGAGCATTCTTGCCCAACCACTGCGCGCAAGGCATGGGACGATGCCATTCACGCAGTTAGAATCCTGCCCTTTCGTCCACCGCATGGTGCCGTCGCTTCTTCTGTGCTTTCCCTTGAGTCCATCCCATGGTCAATAACCACCGCCCTCGTCGTACTGCTTCTCTCTTGTTGCTTTCGCTGCTTGCGCCCTTCTCCGTTTTGCCCGTTGTGGCACAGACCCCTGCGTCACCCCAGCCTGAGGGGCGCTGGTTGTACGCAGGTGACACCGCCCAGGTCGCATTGAGCTATGCAAATGGCGGTTATTTCCAAGGTGAGCTGTCGGGCGTGCTCAGCGAAAGTGCCGAAAATGCATGGCTCGCCGAAGGCTGGGTTTCGCGGTCGGCCGGGGGTGCCAAGCTCAGTTTTCACCAAACCGCCGGTGATGCCGTCCACAAGTACTTCGCAGCGTTTGACCAGAACGACACCGCCGACCGCAAGCTCACGCTGGGTGTGGGCACGGAGAAGGCCAATTGGTTTGGCAACGTCTACCTGAGCCGCGGCATCAGTGACCGCAGGTTGGTATCCCAAAGCAACGTCAGCACGCTTGCACAAGTCAATGGATCCGAAGGGGGTCGTGTCTACCAGGATGCAATCACCCGCGTGGTGACCACGCATGTGTTTGAACGTGCCTACGACAATGGAGTGGGGCTGCGTACAGGTCATTATTTCGACGGCAGTGACGTTCGAATTACGGCGGGTCTGGACTATGAATGGGGTCGAGGTAACGCCCAGCAAAGTGGCGTGTCCCTAGCGCTTGAAAAATATTTTGTGGGCACACCGCATAGCATCGGCATGCAGCTCGACTCGCTGCACAAATACGGTGATGCCGAAGTAGAACGTGACAATACCCGGGTCATGCTGAGCTATCGCTACAGTTTTGGTGCCAAAAACACCCGACCAGAGCGTATGTTCCGCATGGTTGCCGCTCAGCCAGTATCACCCGTATACAGCGCTGCCTTGGCCGTTGCGCCTACCGTCATTCCTGCATCCACGCAACGGCGGATGGTGCTGACCAAAGCCACGATGACCAGTGACGCATTCTTCGAACTTTCCAGTGCGAAATTGACGCCGGTGGCGCGCGCTGAGCTGGACAAAATTGCCGAAATGCTGAAGAGCGGCAAACGTGACGGCAACGTACACATCGTAGGCCACACGTGTGATCTGGGAACCCAGAAGTTCAATCTGCGTTTGTCAATGATGCGAGCAACTTCTGTGAGAGACTATCTGGTCGCTGCGGGGGCCATTACTGCAGACGCCGCAATTTTGGAGGGCAAAGGTAGCGCCGATCCTAAATTTGCCCCCAAGGCCGACACACGCAGCAAGAACCGCCGGGTAGAGCTTGAATTTGTGAACCTATCCGAGAAAGAGGAGATTGTTCAGATTCCCGCCACGACGATTCCTGGCGAAGCCGCCCCCGCGGCAGCCCCAGCGCCTGTGACCTACCAGCGCGAAGTGATCGAGCAGGAGCCGGTCTGGATGCGCCGTGCCTTGCGCACACCCACGTCCCACAAACGGACCGTTGATGTTTACCGCAGCAAGGAAGAAACCCAGACCGAAACTGTCAGCCGCACTTGGGTCAACCGCGCTCCGGTGGCGCAGAACGATAGTTACAGCGTCGTCAGCGGCAGCACCACGGTGTTGGCAGTGTTGGGCAATGACAGCGACCCCGACGCTGGCGACGTGTTGACCGTGGCCTCGGTCAGCGCAGCCGGTAAGGGACAGGTACGATTCGAGGGCGGTCAGGTGGTGTATGTCGCCCCGAGCAACTATTCGGGCCAGGACAGCTTTACGTATGTTGTCAAAGATGGCCAAGGTGCGACCAGTACCGCAACCGTGCAAATCCAGGTGACACAAGCTAACCGAGCACCGGTTGCGCAAGCCGACTCTTACCTGGTTAGCTCGGCCTCTGACACGACGTTGCCAGTGCTGTCCAATGACTCCGACGCTGACGGTGACCCGCTGACCATTGTTTCGGTGACGCAGCCGGTGGGCGGCAACGGTACGGTCAAGGTTGTCGGCCCTTATATTGTCTTCACACCAAAGAACCAGTTTCGGACTGACTCGTTCACGTATACGATCAGTGATGGTATGGGTGGCACGTCGACGGCGACCGTTGCGTTGGTTGACCCTTGATAATCTGTCAGCTGCCTACGCCTGTTTTTCGGGCGTAAGCAGGCTGAACGAACTGGTATTTCTGGCGTAAGAATCAGTTGGTTGGGGTACTGGTTGCACATTCCCTACCAACCTCGCTCAACCCGTGTTGGCGTGGGTCCCACCAAGCTTACCGCTTGGACCCGCCAAATATCCCCCCCAGCACCCCCCGGATAATCTGCCGGCCCACTTCACGCCCAATCGAGCTGGCTGCGCTGCGGGCCAGTTGCTCGCCCACACTGGTACGGGTGCGGCGTGTGCCGCCACCCAGCATGTCGCCAATGCTGTCAAAAATGCTTTTCTCGGGGGCGGCGGGTATCGGCGCGGTTGCAGTTGTATTTGTTGGCGTTGGTGATCGTGCAACGGGTGCTGCACTGGGGATGTTCGTGGGGGCGATGGTTCCCGCAGGCTGGCGTGCCTGCGTACGTCCCTTCAACGCTTCAAACGCAGAATCCCGGTCCACCTCTTTTTCATACACCCCCGCCACCAGCGATTCAGCCACCAACGCCTGGCGCTGCGACGGGGTGATGGGGCCAATCTGGCTGCAGGGCGGCAGCACATAGACGCGCTCGGTCGGGCAGGGGCGGCCTTTGTCGTCCAGAAAGCTGATCAGCGCCTCGCCCACGGCCAGTTCGGTGATGGCTGCGCCAATATCGAGCCCAGCGTTCGGGCGCATGGTGTCGGCCGCCGATTTGACCGCCTTCTGATCACGCGGTGTGAACGCGCGCAGCGCGTGTTGCACGCGGTTGCCCAGTTGGGCAAGCACCGAGTCGGGGATATCCAGCGGGTTCTGGGTGACGAAATAGACGCCCACGCCCTTGCTGCGCACCAGGCGCACGACCAGTTCAATGCGCTCCAGCAGCACCTTGGGCGCGTCGTTGAACAACAAATGGGCCTCGTCAAAGAAGAACACTATCTTCGGCTTGTCCAGGTCGCCGACCTCGGGCAGGGTTTCAAACAGTTCGCTCAACAGCCATAGCAAGAAGGTGGCGTACAGGCGGGGCGCGTTCATCAGCTTGTCAGCCGCCAAAATGTTGACCATCCCGAATCCGTTGGTGTCGGTCTGCATGAAGTCGACAATATTGAGCATGGGCTCGCCGAAGAACTTCTCGCCGCCCTGGGCTTCGATCTGCATCAGCCCGCGCTGGATGGCGCCGATACTGGCGGCGCTGATGTTGCCGTATTCGGTGGTGTACTTGCTGGCGTTGTCGCCCACGTCCTGGCACATGGCGCGCAGGTCTTTCATGTCCAGCAGCAGCAGGCCGTCGTCATCGGCAATCTTGAACACCAGTTGCAGCACGCCGGCCTGGGTTTCGTTCAAATTCAACATTCGGGCCAATAAGAGCGGCCCCAGGTCGCTGATGGTGGCACGCACCGGGTGGCCTTGCTCGCCAAACACATCCCACAGCGTGGTGGGGATGGCCCGATAGGTAGGCTCGGGCAATTTGCGTTCTTCCAGGAGCTTGGCCAGTTTGGGGCTGGAGCTGCCAGCCTGCGAGATGCCGGTCAGGTCGCCTTTGACGTCAGCCATGAACACCGGCACCCCCAGGCGCGAAAAGCCTTCTGCCATGGTCTGCAGCGTGATGGTTTTGCCGGTGCCGGTGGCGCCCGTTATCAGGCCATGGCGGTTGGCTTTGTTCGGTAGAAGACAGCACTGTGTGTCGTCATGCTGTGCAATCAGGATGCTGGAGTCGTTGTGCGTGTCGTCTGGAGCGGCCATGGGGTTCTCAAAAAGTACAATTGAGCCTGTAGCGTAACGAATTTTCAAAGGATTTCACGTGGCAGGACATAGCAAATGGGCCAATATTCAGCACCGCAAGGGTCGCCAGGACGAGAAGCGTCAGCGCGTCTGGACCCGGGTGATGCGTGAAATCATGGTTGCAGCGCGCCTGGGCGGGGGGGACCTCAGCATCAACCCGCGTTTGCGCCTGGCGGTGGAAAAAGGCAAGGCTGCCAATATGCCGGCCGAAAATGTGAAGTACGGTATTGCCAAGGCCACGGGAACGCTAGAAGGCATTGTGTATGAGGAAATTCGCTACGAGGGATATGGCATCGGAGGTGCGGCCATCATTGTGGACACCATGACGGACAACAAAGTGCGCACGGTGGCCGAGGTGCGCCACGCGTTCAGCAAGCACGGCGGCAATATGGGTACAGAAGGCTCGGTGGTGTTCCAGTTCAAGCACTGCGGCCAACTGATTTTTGCCCCCGGCACCAGCGAAGACAAGATCATGGAAGTGGCGTTGGAGGCCGGTGCCGAGGATGTAGTGACCGATGAGGATGGCGCTATCGAGGTGTTGACCGCTTATGCAGACTACGAACCAGTCAAGCAGGCACTGGAGGCGGCGGGGCTGGTCGCCGAAATATCTGGCGTCACCATGCGTGCCGAAAACACCCTCGTATTGAGCGGAGATGATGCCACACGCATGCAAAAACTGCTCGACGTGCTGGAAGACCTGGACGATACCCAAGAGATTTTCCACAATGCGGCGCTATGAAAAACAATAATCGCAACTGCCAAATGGCGGATAGGGAGCCTGTATGAATGTTTTGGTGATTGGCGGAGGCGGCCGCGAGCATGCTTTTGGCTGGAAGTTGGCAGAGTCCGACAAAGTCCAAATGGTTTACATGGCCCCGGGCAATGGCGGCACCGCGCTGGACAGCCGTCTGAAGAACGTGCCGATCACCGATGTGGTGGAGCTGCGCGAGTGGGCGCAAGAGAACAAGATTGGCTTGACCGTGGTAGGCCCCGAAGGCCCTTTGGCGGCCGGTGTGGTGGATGAGTTTCGCGCCCACGGCCTGCGCATTTTTGGACCAACCAAGGCCGCTGCCCAGTTGGAAAGCTCCAAGGCCTTCTCCAAAGCCTTTATGCAGCGGCACAACATTCCCACCGCCGCCTACGAATCGTTTACCGACCCCAAGGCAGCCCATGCCTATGTGGCCCGCATGGGTGCGCCCATCGTCGTCAAGGCCGACGGACTGGCTGCAGGCAAGGGCGTGGTAGTGGCGATGACTTTGGACGAGGCCCACGCGGCCATCGATTTCATGTTGCTGGACAACACGCTGGGCGTGGTGCACAACACGGGTGAAGGCGGTCAGGCCGTGCCACGCGTGGTGATAGAAGAATTTTTGGAAGGTGAAGAAGCCAGCTTCATGGTGCTTTGCGATGGCAAAGACGTAGTCGCTCTGGCCACCAGCCAGGACCACAAACGCCTGCTGGACGACGACCAAGGCCCCAACACCGGTGGCATGGGCGCGTATTCGCCAGCGCCAGTGGTCACACCGCAGGTGCATGCCCGTGCCATGCGCGAAATCATTCTGCCCACGCTCAAGGGCATGGATCAAGACGGCATTCCCTACACCGGTTTTCTGTACGCCGGCTTGATGATTGATCCGCAAGGCCAAGTTAAAACGCTGGAATTCAACTGCCGAATGGGCGACCCCGAGACGCAGCCCATTTTGATGCGCCTCAAAACAGATTTTGTCGACGTGATGCTGGCGGCTACCGTGCACGGTGGCTTGGCCGATCTGGAGTTGGACTGGGACCGACGCACCGCACTGGGCGTGGTGTTGGCAGCGTCTGGTTACCCGATGACACCACGAAAGGGTGACGCCATCCAAGGCCTGCCACCGGCGCAAGAGAACTGCATGGTGTTCCATGCTGGCACCGAGGCGCGGGACGCTGGTACGGTCACCAGCGGTGGACGTGTTTTGTGCGTGACTGCACTCGCAGAAAATGCCAAGGCTGCGCGCCAGGTTGCCTATGACGCCATCCAAGGTATCCGTTTCAACGGCATGCAATACCGCCAGGATATAGGCCATCGCGCCATGAAACCAACGCAGATGGCACCAACAGCACCAAAGCCGACCGATGAGTGATGGCCGCGTGGAGCAAGTGCGGGCCTATTTGACGAGGCTGCAACAACGGATTACGGCTGCGGTTACGACCCAGGATGGCGGTGACCAGACGTTTGTTTCAGATGCCTGGGAGAAGGCCCCAGGGGAGCCTTTGCAAGGCAATGGCATCACCCGCATTCTGGAAGGCGGTGCGGTGTTTGAGCGTGCCGGTTGCGGGTTCTCCCATGTGCGCGGGCCCATGCTGCCGCCATCCGCCACGCAACACCGGCCCGAGTTGGCAGGTGCACCGTTCGAGGCCATGGGTGTGTCGCTGGTCTTTCACCCGCGCAACCCGTTTGTGCCCACGGTGCACATGAATGTGCGCATGATCACTGCCGGTCACCCCGGGCAGGAGCCGGTATGCTGGTTTGGTGGTGGCATGGACCTGACGCCCTTTTACGGCTTCGAGGACGATGCGCGTCACTTCCATGCGACCTGCCGCGATGCAGTCCAGCCTTTTGGCGCCGACAAATACCCACACTTCAAGCAGTGGTGTGATGCGTACTTTTACCTGAAGCACCGCGACGAGCAGCGCGGCATCGGCGGTATTTTTTATGACGATTTTTCAGAAGGCGGTTTCGATACCGGCTTTGCGTTGATGCAAGCCGTGGGCGATGCGTTTTTGACGGCGTACATGCCGATCGTGGACCGCCGCATGGGCACATCGTATGGCGAGCACGAGCGCAACTTCCAGCTGTACCGGCGTGGCCGCTATGTAGAGTTCAACCTGGTGTGGGACCGGGGCACCCACTTTGGTTTGCATTCGGGCGGCCGCACAGAGTCGATCTTGTTGTCCATGCCACCGCTGGCCAGTTGGGCCTACCAATCCGTGCCAGCGGCCGGCACGCCCGAGGCGGCTCTCTACACACAATTCTTGCCGCGGCGAGATTGGGTGGTCTGAACATGGCTGCAGCATTGCCACGGCGCATCGGTGTGTTTGGCGGCGCGTTTGATCCGCCCCACACCGCCCATGTGGCTTTGGCGCGGGTTGCGATTGCGCAATTGCGCATGGACGTGCTTTTCGTCATTCCCACCGGCGTGGCCTTCCACAAAAACCGCGACCTGACGCCTGCGGTTCATCGACTGGAAATGACCCATTTGGCGTTCGCCGAGCTGGACTGCGTGGTGGTCGACCCGCGGGAAACGCAACGCATCGGCCCTAGCTACACGGTGGACACTTTGTTGGAACTGCGCGCCGAATATCCCGGAGCCCAGCTATTTTTGGTTTTGGGCGAAGACCAGGCCCAGGCTTGGGGTTCTTGGCACCGTTTTAGAGAGATTCCCGGCTTAGCTACAATATGTGTAGCTGGACGCGCCGATTCCACGAGGGCTGGAGGCATATTTGATGCACTATCCCCTGAGATTCCGGGCTTGCGACGGCTTGAAATGCCTCCCATGGAGGTCAGTGCCACCGATATCCGACTGCGTTTGGCCCACGGCCAGAGCGTTCACCCACTGGTTTTTGATCCCGTTGCGCGTTATATTGCCCAACATCACCTTTACCGAACTGCCTGATGAATACATCTACCGTTGCCAAAAAAGACATTAACAAGCTCCAACGCGCCGTCGTTGATGGTCTGGAAGACGTCAAAGCCCAGGACATCCAGGTCTTTGACACAGAGCATTTGTCTGCATTGTTCGAACGGGTCATCATCGCATCGGGTACCTCTAACCGGCAAACCAAAGGTTTGGCTGCCAGCGTGCGGGATGCCGTACGCGAGGCCGGCTTTGACAAGCCACGAATAGAAGGTGAAGAAAATGGTGAGTGGATCATTGTGGATTGCGGGCAGGCCGTGGTGCACATCATGCAGCCCACCTTCCGCCAGTACTACAACCTGGAAGAGCTGTGGGGTGAAAAGCCGGTGCGACTCAAACTCGGTGCATCCAAGCCTGCCATGGCCGAAAGCGCCAAACCAGTAAAGGCTGCCCCTAAAGTCGAGCCGACGTTGAAACGCTCCAACGCGGCCAAGAAAGGCGTGGCGGAGGCCTTCCCGTCCAGGGCGCAGATTAAAAAAGATGCGGACAAGGCAGCAATGGTCAAGGCCCCTGCGCGCAAACCGGCTGCTCCTAAGGCGACAAGTGCTAAATCTGCGGCACCTGCCTCAGCCGCTCCAGCAAAAAAAGTGGCTGCGAAAAAAGTGGCGACTCCCGCCAAGCGGACCGTCGTCGGGAAACCACCCGCCAAGCCCGCCGCAAAGGCGATGGCCAAGCCGGGGGTCAGGAAGACCGCTGCCACGAAAACCACCATCCGCAAAGCCTGATTCGCTAAGTGCGGCTGATTATTGTCGCCGTCGGACAGCGGGTTCCCGACTGGGCGCAAACGGCGTGGGCCGACTACGCCAAACGCTTCCCGCATGAGCTGAAGGTAGAGCTCAAGGCCGTCAAGACCGAGCCGCGCGGCTCCAAAACGCTGGAAACGCTGTATGCCGCCGAGCGCGCGCGCATAGAGGCCGCCATACCCAAAGGCGCACGCATTGTGGCGTTGGATGAACGCGGCACCACGGTCACGACCTTGGCCTTGGCGGCCAAGCTCAAACACTGGCAGTCGGGTGGGAGTGACGTGGCGCTGATCATTGGCGGTCCAGATGGCCTGGACCCCGCTTTCCGTCAAGCCGCGCACGAACGCATCCGGCTGTCGGAACTGACGCTACCGCATGCATTCGCCCGCGTATTGCTGATCGAGCAGTTGTACCGCGCATGGTCGGTGAATGCCAACCACCCGTACCACCGCGAATAGGTCATTGTTTTCATGACTCCACTACCGGACTTCATCTACCTTGCTTCGCAAAGCCCGCGGCGCAGCCAGTTGCTGGAGCAATTGGGCGTGCGGCACGCGCTGTTGTTGCCTGATGCGGATGAAGATTCAGAAGCGTTGGAAGGGGTGCTGCGCAACGAGTCGCCCAAGACTTATGTCCAGCGCGTTACGGCTCTGAAGCTGCAGGCGGCCCAAGACCGTCTGGTCCGCCGCAACCTGCTACCCGCGCCCATTTTGTGCGCCGACACCACGGTGGCCATGGGGCAATCGATTTTTGGCAAGCCTGTGGATGCAGAAGACGCCAAGCGCATGTTGCGCGCCCTGTCCAATCGACCGCACCGTGTGTTGACGGCGATCGCTTTGTGTCATGGCGACCAGTACGCCGTGGCCTGCAGCGAATCCTGGGTCACGTTTGCTGACATTCGCGAGCCCGACCTTCAAGCTTATGTGGCATCGGGCGAGCCCATGGGTAAGGCGGGAGCCTATGCTGTGCAGGGCAGGGCCGCAGCCCATATCGCCAACATAAGCGGTAGTTACTCTGGCATCATGGGCCTGCCTCTGTTTGAGACAGCACAAGCGCTGCGTTCGCTGGGTTTTGTGCTTTGAATGGATCAACCCGGATTACCCGTGATGCAAAACGACATTTTGATCAATTGGTCCCCACAGGAGGCCCGCGTCGCCATCCTGGAGAACGGTGCGCTTCAAGAGTTGCATGTGGAGCGCACGCTGGAGCGTGGCTTGGTCGGCAATGTCTATCTGGGCAAAGTGGCCCGCGTGTTGCCCGGCATGCAATCGGCGTTCATCGACATAGGCCTGGAGCGCGCCGCCTTTTTGCATGTTGCCGATGTATGGAACCGCCAGCCCGATGGCGAGGCGCCCTTCGTCGCCAAGGGCGCAGCCTCCATCGTCCCGATTGAAAAGCAGATTTTTGAAGGCCAGGCCTTGATGGTGCAAGTCATCAAGGAGCCCATCGGCACCAAGGGCGCGCGGCTGTCTACACAGATCAGCATTGCCGGTCGACTGCTGGTCTTTTTACCGCAGGATGACCACATTGGTGTGTCCCAAAAAATTCCCAAGGACCAGCGCGATGAATTGCGTTCGCGCATGCAGCATCTGGCGGGTGCCCAGGGCGGCGGCTTCATCTTGCGCACCAATGGCGAGGATGCGACCGATGCCGAACTGGCCGACGACATTGGCTACTTGCGCAAGGCATGGGCGCGAATCAAGGACGCATCCACTCGCATGTCACCGCAGTCGTTGCTGCACCAGGATCTGAGCCTGCTGCAACGCGTGCTGCGTGACATGGTTGGGGAGGCCACGCAGACCATACGCGTGGATTCGCGCGAGCAATTTGAAGCGCTCAAGGCCTTTGGCGCAGAGTTCATGCCGATGGCGGCCGAGAAGCTCCAGCACTACAAGGGCGAGCGCCCGATCTTTGACTTGTTCTCGATCGACGAAGAAATTGAAAAAGCGCTGGGGCGCCGCGTAGACCTCAAATCGGGTGGCTACCTGATCGTGGACCAGACGGAGGCGTTGACGACCGTTGATGTCAATACAGGCGGCTTTGTCGGTGCCCGCAATTTTGACGACACGATATTCAAGACGAACCTGGAGGCCGCGCAGGCCATTGCGCGCCAATTGCGATTGCGCAACCTGGGTGGCATCATCATTGTGGACTTCATTGACATGGTGCGTGAAGACCACCGGGATGCCGTGCTGGCCGAATTCCGAAAACAGTTGTCGCGCGACCGGGTCAAGACCATGGCAGGTGGCTTCTCGCAGTTGGGCCTGGTGGAGATGACGCGCAAGCGCACCCGCGAATCGTTGGCCCATATGCTGTGCGAGCCCTGTGCCGCCTGCCAGGGCAAAGGCATTGTGAAGACACCGCGCAGCGTGGCCTACGATATCTTCCGAGAGATTCTGCGCGAGGCCCGGCAGTTCAACCCGCGGGAGTTTCGTGTTGTCGCATCGCCCAAGGTCATTGAGCTTTTTTTGGACGAAGAGAGCCAGCACCTGGCGGGCTTGAGTGAGTTCGTTGGCAAGCCCGTATCGCTACAGAGCGAAGCTGCGATGGGGCAAGACCAGTACGATATTGTTCTTCTGTAAATAGATCCCTTTACGCATCCTTGCTTACTGTGTCTTCCACGATCCATTGCCATTCACCGATCCCGATTCTGACTTACCACCAGGTAACAGAGGCACCGTCGAGGGGCACCGCGTTTCGCAGTTTGAGCGTTTCGCCTGGCGACTTTGCGCAGCAGATGGCGTTTTTACACGGTCTGGGTTACCACGGCTTGTCGATAACAGCGTTGTTGCCCTACCTGCGGGGTGAACGCCAAGGCAAAGTCTTTGGCATCACCTTTGACGATGGGTACCTGAACAACTTGACCCATGCCTTGCCAGTGTTGCAATGGTATGGTTTTTCGTCAACCTGCTACGTGGTCAGTGGCTTGCTGGGTCAAACCAATACCTGGGATGCCGCAATGGGCGTGCCGCCATCCGAACTGATGTCTGCATCGCACTTGCGCCAGTGGGTTGCGGGGCGCCAAGAAGTTGGAGCCCATACCCGAAAACATGTCCATCTGCGCGAGCTGGATGCCGCAGCGTGCAATGCACAAATCACGTTGTGCAAAGAGGATCTTGAACACGTCACCGGCACCGCAGTGGGCCATTTCTGTTACCCCTATGGCGAATTCACGCAAGAACATGTGGCCATGGTGAAGCAAGCCGATTACGTGACTGCAACCACCACAAGGCGAGGCCGATGCCGTTCTGGCGACAACCTGCTGGAGTTGCCGCGCGTGCCGGTCTTGCGTAGCACCAGTCGGCCGCTGCTGTGGTGGAAGCTGGTGTCGCAGTACGAAGACCGTAGGCGGGAATGATGACCGATGGGGCGCCCAAGCGCCTTCGCGTTGCCGTTCTAAACCGGATTTTTCGGCCAACTGGCGGTGGGGCAGAGCGCTATTCCATCGCATTGGTGGAACAGCTCTCTACGCGGCATGACATCCATGTTTTTGCGCAGCAGATCGACCACCAATGGCCAGGTGTTTCATACCACCGCATTCCCTGGGCTTTTGATAAGCCGCGCTGGATCAACCAGTCGTGGTTTGCGCTGGCAACGTGGTGGCAAACACGCAGCGGTTTCGATGTCGTGCATTCGCACGAAAACACCTGGCATGGGCAAGTGCAAACCGTGCATGTGGTGCCAGTCAAACACAACCTGCTCCATGGACGCGCCGGTTGGCGAATGGCGGTGCGGTGGCTGAAGATAATGATCAGTCCCCGATTGTTGGCCTACCTGGGTTTGGAATACTTTCGGTACAAGCCTCATGCTGGTCGTTTTGTTGTGTTGACGTCCGAAAGTCTGAAGGCCGTAATGGGTCAGACTTATCCCGCATCCGTGCCTGCCTTGCGGGTGATTACGCCTGGCGTTGCCAACGTTCCAGGGGTCACAAGTGTGGAGCAAAGAGCTGCGGCTCGAACGACATTGGGGTTGCCCGCGCAAGGCCGTTGCATCTTGTTCGTGGGAAATGATTACCGCAAAAAGGGCCTGGAGGCCTTGCTGGGTGCATTGCCACAATTGCCCGCCGATTGTTATGTAGCGGTTGTTGGCAACGCCGCGCAAATAGCAGGCTTCACTGCGACTGTGGAGGCCAGCGACAACCGCAATCGCGTATATTTTTTGGGCGCCTTGCAGACGGTCGATGTCGCCTTTCAAGCCGCTGATTGTTTAGCGCACCCCACGCTGGAAGATACGTTTGCCATGGTGGTGCTGGAAGCCATGGCGCATGGCGTCCCAGTGGTTGTCAGTAGTGTGCAGTACTGCGGTATCGCAGGCCTGTTGGTGCACGAGGAAGACGCTTTGATTTTGAAGCATCCACGCTGTTCGATGGAACTGGCCCAGGCATTGCATCGGGTTTTGGCGGACAAGACCTTGACGGGAAAGTTGATTAACAACGGTTTGCACTTTGCGCAGCACCATCTGTGGTCAAAGCAGGCACGCTTGCAGGAAGATATCTACCAGGCGGCGGCTCTAAGCGCCTGATTCCGGCACATGCTTGGAGACAAACGATTCCAGGCCCATCTGGTACAGGCGCGCATAGTGGCCGTTCTTGTCAATGAGTTCTTGATGGGTCCCGGTTTCCACAATGCGACCCGCATCCATTGTGACAATGCGGTCGGCATGCATGACTGTGGAGAGTCGGTGGGCAATTACCAAGGTAGTGCGGTTGCGCATCAGACCCTGCAGAGCGTCTTGAACGGCGCGTTCAGATTCGGTGTCCAGCGCCGACGTGGCCTCATCTAAAATTAACACCGGGGCGTCCTTGTAAAGGGCTCTGGCAATCGCGAGGCGTTGGCGTTGCCCGCCCGAGAGTTGCATGGCGTTGTGGCCGACTACAGTGTCTATACCGTGAGGCAAGTCCCCAATCAGCGCCCCCAGATTTGCCGCCCGCAGGCACTCGGTGACCTTGCTGCGGCTCATGTCCATGCCCAGTGCCACGTTGGCTGCGATGCTGTCATTCAACATGATCACGTGCTGGCTGACGAAGGCGAACTGCGAGCGCAGGGAGTGGAGATTCCAGTCTCGCAGCTCGTGGCCATCTAGGTAGATGTGTCCGGCATTGGTGTCTACAAAGCGCGGCAACAGGTTCACCAGCGTTGACTTGCCGGCACCTGAGGCACCAACGATGGCTATGGTCTCACCAGACGCCACGGACAAGTTCAGTTCACTTATGACCGGTGTAACGTTCGCGGCGTACTGAACAACGACCTCGCTGAATCGCAGTTCACCAGTGGCGCGTGACTTGGTAAACGTTCCTTCGGCCTCATTGGGTGTTCCTTCGATCAAAGACAACCCTCGCTCAAGTGCTACCAGGCCGCGGGTGATGGGGCTGGACACTTCGGACAATTGCCGTATGGGCGCGATGATCATCAGCATCGCGGTCACAAAGGCCATAAAACCGCCAACCGTGGTGCCGCTGCTGGCACTTTGTGCCACCGCCACAGAGACAACCGTTGCGAGTGCCAGCGCCGCGAGCATCTGCGTCATGGGCGTCATGGCTGCGCCGGCAATGGTTGATTTCATCGCTAGTTGCCGCAACGATTCACCGAGTGACTCAAAACGTGCTGCCTGCTCAGCCTGGGCCGAGTACAGTCGCACGTCCTTGTGCGCCAACACGTTCTCTTCCACTACATAGGCCAGTCGATCCGTTGCGTCCTGGCTGGCCTTGGTGAGCTTGTGCAGCCGAGACGTTAGTTTGCGCATGACCCACGCCACAGCCGGAAACACCGCCACAACGATCAATGTGAGTTGCCAGTTCAGTACCAGCAAATAACCCATCAGGGCCAACAGGACAAGGCCATTGCGGGTGAGGCTCAGCAGAGAGTTGACCAACATCGAAGCGCCAGTTTGCGTCTCGAAAACAATGGCATTGGACAGGGAGCTGGCGCTCTGCGTCGAAAACAACCTGAGGTGCGCCTGCAAAACCTTGTTGAACATCGCGCTGCGCAAATTCGTCAGGCCGTTGTTGGTAATCCGGGATAGCTCGATTTGGGCAATGTAGCCGGCGAATCCTCGAACCCCAAATATCGACAGCAACACTACGGGTACGGTCCACAGTTCAAGATCATGTTTGACAAACCCGCGCTCCACCAGGATGTCTAGCGCTGCGGGAATCAAGGGCTCCGTCATTGCGCCGAGGATGGTGGCCAAAAAAGCGAGTCGCCAAGTAGTTGTCGATTTGCCAAAGTAAGGCCCAAGCGACCGGATCCGCTGTATCAACCTTCCAAGTTGAGAGGGCTTCACTTCTGCGGTACCCCGGACAGGCTTTTCGATCGTCATGTCAGCGACTCGGTGCGGATGCTGGGCGCGCGAAAGCGGTGGTACGCACACCGAGGGCAAACAACAACCCCAAGCTGATACAGAAAAAATCCCCTATCCAGTCGTCGTACAGCGTCGAATTGAATAGGCAGGCTACGGCCAGGGCAGCCAATACCGAGAGTGTGGCGCGTTGGATGCTTTTCGGAAAGTGCAGAGCGTCGCGCACCATGCAGACCATCATGACCATGAACAAAAAAAACCCACCCACTCCAAGTTCAACACCCCATAGTAAATACTCTTGATGCGGGTTGCTATGGTTTCCTTCGCCATACAGGCGGTTTCCCATTTTGCTGTCTTCAAGCTGCTTAACAGCGGGCGTCCACGCGCCGACGCCGTGACCCCTCAATGGGTTGGACTCGATGGCCTGCACAGACCGGCGCCAGGCGTTTAAACGCCACCCAGAAGAGTCTCTCGGGCCGACCTGCTGACTCTTGGAATAGTTCGCGCTTTCGTTGAAAATCTCGTTAACACGCTCGCGCACCTGGGCGGACAGAAGCGACAGCATTAGCAGGACAACCATGGGCGTTATAACCATAGTGGCTAAGCTAAACCGCTTGGGCAGGGCCCACATCACGGCTAACGCCAGTGTAGTTAAAGCGGCCAAGTAGCCCGTTCGCCCTTCTAGTAGCAGTAGGGCGTTGGCCAAAGCCAACAGCGCAACGGATATGCCAACCCACTTTGGCCACAACCTCTGGTCGCGAAGATGCCAAAAAATGGCTGCCGAAGTGGCAAACATGATGGATTGGTCCAAGTAGGTGGAAAATACTACATATTTGGTGGCCTCCTCTGTTACCCATGGAACGGGGAGCCCCGCATATATTGCCCATGAGCTCAACAACAGAAATCCCTGGCCACCCGCATAGAACAAGATCCCTACCCGAGCCTCGCGCACTGTACGGACCAGACTAATCACCAGCAGTATGCCCAACAACTTCGCGTGTTTGACATAGCTGTACAGGGCAGCTTCAGTGTCCGCCTCGGTCCACAATAAGCTGGCCGAAAACACAATGAGGATGGCCAGGACGATGCGTGTAGTCCACAGTTGTTGCCACGCGGCGTCGTTGCGTTGAAGCCAAACGCTCGCAATCAAATAGATGAGTCCGAGTATGAATACAAGAGCCTTTGCCAGGCTGATCCATGCAATGGGCAAGCTGACGGACAGCGCCGCCAGACACACCACAAACAGGCGCACATTCCATGTATCGGGTGGTTTCATTGCCATCGATCCGGCCGTGGTCACGTCAAACATCGTCAGCGGGGCGCCTTGGGCGCTTGCCACTGGGCACCCTTTTGTATTTCGATGGCCTTCACATATCGGTAAAACGTACCCTCGAAATTGCCAAGTGCGATCACAAAGCCCGCCCATCCATCGAGAAAACCCAGTTTGAAAACATAGTGCTTCACAAAAGACCAAGTACCGTGTGATAGCGCCGTTGCCATGGACAAGCGCTTGCCCACCAGGCGTTGTGCGCCCAGTGTGGAATAGCGGTTGGACTTGTGCATGACTTCGCCCATGTTTTTGAACGGGAATTGCCAAATGGGATTCTGCAAATGGCCCATGGGTTTGTCCGTCTTCAAGACGTAGCCTTCGTGCACCGGTTTCAAGTCGTATTCCATCGCGCCGTTGCGGAACAGCTGGGGTTGCCGGTAGTTGGGATACCAGCCAGAATGTTTGATCCAGCGGCCCATGAAGAAATTGCGGCGTGGCATCCAATACACATCGACGGAACTCGCGTCGTTGGTGATGGCGCGTATTTCGTCCTCGGCTTGGCGGGTGCATCGTTCATCAGCATCCAGGCTGAAGATCCATTCATGTTTGCAGGCAGCAATTGCGCTGTTTCGCAGTGCACCAAAGCCTTTGAATTCAATTTGCAAAACCTGAGCGCCCATGCGTCGGGCAATCTCCGGCGTGCCATCGGTGCTCCAGGAGTCCACCAGTATCACTTCATCGGCCCATTGCACGCTCTCGATGGTGGCTGCAACTTTTTCAGCTTCATTGAAAGCGATGATATAGACGGAAATTTTGCTCATCGGGGGTGGTAGTATTCGGCCACTTGGCGCGCAGCAGACGGTTGCCAGCCGCGTAGTCTAGTCCAAAATGAACGCCTCCCATCTTGTTTCCGTGGTCATCACCACCTATAACCGCAGTGAAGCGTTGCTGGTGGTTCTTGCGGGTTTGGCCCGACAAACGGACCGTAACTTTGAGGTGGTGGTTGCAGACGATGGCTCGCGCGCGGATCATCTGACTGCCATTTTGGAAGCACCCATCGCACAGGCGTTGCGCGTGGTTCATGTATGGCACCCAGATGTGGGATTTACTGCGTCGCGTGTTCGTAACCGTGGCGTTGCGGCGTCCAAGGGCGCATACATCGTGTTCCTCGACGGAGACTGTGTTCCCGAGGTGGATTTTGTGGCCCGGCATCGGTCGCTGGCAAAACCGGGTCATTTTGTGAATGGCAGCCGTGTTTTGTTGTCATCTGAATTTACAGCGCAGGTCATCAGAGGTGACGCGCAAATCAGCGGACGGTCCGCGTGGTTTTGGCTGCGGCACAGGATGTTGGGACACGCTAGTAAACTCACGGGGCTGCTACGATTGCCGGATATGCCGATCCGCAACAAACCGGCGTTTTCCTGGAAGGGTATACGCAGTTGCAACTTGGGATGCTGGCGTACAGACTTCGAACGGGTAAACGGATTTGATGAATCCTTCGTCGGATGGGGGCACGAGGATGCAGACTTTGTATTGCGGCTGCATCACGGCGGCGTCATTCGCAAGAATGGTTTTTGTGCGACAGAGGTATTTCACTTATGGCATCAGGAGGCGGCCCGCAACCAGGAGTCGCACAATGCAGCGGTAGTAGTAGCCCGTGCAAAGACGGCGGTGACCCAGCCGACACTGGGATACTCGCACGCGCGGATCAACGATGATGTGCTCATCACAACACTGGGATAATGCAAAGATGTTGAAGCGTCACCTGTTCATTTTGATTGCAAGTTTGGTTTGCAGTTCTGCCTTCGCGCAGTTTCGCGTTGAGGTTTCCGGCGTAGGGCTGACACAAGTCCCTATCGCCATTGCCAGCTTTCGCGGCGATGAGTCCGCGCCGCAAAAGATTGCTGGCATAGTCCAGGCCGATCTGGAGCGCAGTGGGCAATTCCGTGCAGTTGACACTACCAGCGTTGCCATGGACGAAGGCTCGCGTCCAGAGGTTTCTTCATGGCGCCAAAAGGGAGCGGATTCCCTCGTCACCGGTAGCATAACCCGATTGGCCGATGGCCGTTTTGATGTCCGCATGCGCTTGTGGGATGTAGTGCGCGGGCAAGACCTGGGTGGGCAGAGCTATGCGGTCGTGGCCGGTGATTTGCGTTTGGTAGCGCACCGTATAGCGGACTTTGTGTACGAAAAATTAACCGGCGACAAAGGCATTTTCTCCACCCGTATAGCCTATGTGACCAAGGCGGGACAGACCTATAACCTGTGGGTGGCGGATGCCGATGGCGAGAGTGCACAAAGCGCGCTCAAAAGCGCCGAACCCATCATTTCACCGTCGTGGGCGCCTAACGGTCAGCAACTGGCTTATGTATCGTTCGAATCGCGCAAGCCCGTGATCTTTGTCCACGATGTGGCATCCGGCAAACGCCGATTGGTTGCCAATTTCAAGGGCTCCAACAGCGCACCTGCTTGGTCGCCGGACGGCAAGACACTGGCTGCAACATTGTCCCGCGATGGCGGCTCGCAGCTTTACCTGATGGATTCCAACGGCGGAGAGCCCCGACGGCTGGCGCAAAATAGTTCAATTGATACCGAGCCCACCTTCTCATCCGACGGTAGATTCATCTATTTTGTCAGCGACCGCGGCGGGGCGCCGCAAATCTATCGCATGAACGCGTCGGGCGGTAATGCCGAGCGCGTCACGTTTACCGGAACTTACAATATTTCACCTTCAGTGAGTCCTGATGGCAAGTGGCTGGCCTATATTTCCAGAGTCGGTGGCGTGTTCAAACTGCATGTAATGGAACTTGCAACGGGTACCGCCAATGCCATCACCGACACCACCGCGGACGAAAATCCCAGTTTCTCCCCCAACGGCCGTCTCATCATTTACGCGACCCACCAATCCGGCCGTGAAGCTCTGATGACGACCACGGTCGACGGCAAGATCAAGGCCCGTTTGGCGGGCCAAAACGGTGATATTCGGGAGCCCGATTGGGGCCCCATGCAGAAGTAATAATGGATTTCAAAAGGAGTATTGGATGAAACATTTGGTATTGGTGGCTTCACTTGTCGTTCTCTTGAGTGCCTGTAGTTCAACGAAGCTGGACAACGTTCCTGTTGAGGACAAATCGGGAAGCAAAATGCCGCAAGCCGGCGGACCGGGCACTGGTGCCTCAGGCGAGCGCGTGGTGACACCGGTCATACCGGTGGGACTCGACTCTAATAAAGTACCTGATGCTGCGAGTCGTGTGGTCTATTTTGACTACGATAGCTATGCCATTCGCCCTGAGTTCCAGTCCTTGATCGAAACCAATGCCAAACTGCTCAAGGCAGACAGGAACAAAAAAGTTGCGATAGAAGGCCATACCGACGAGCGCGGCGGTCGTGAGTACAACTTGGCGCTGGGCCAGAAACGTGCTGAAGCTGTGAAACGTGCCATGGGTCTGCAAGGTGTGACCGAAAGCCAGTTGGAAGCGGTTAGCTTTGGCAAGGAAAAGCCGGCAGTCGCAGGCATGACCGAAGAAGCCATGGCCAAAAACAGGCGTGCTGAAATATCGTACCGATGAAAGCGGCCGCCGTGAAATCCATTGCGCAGTCGGCCCGAGCCGCCATGGCTGCCGCTTTGGTTGTGTGTATGGGCAATGCCTCTGCGGGCCTTTTCGACGATGAAGAGGCGCGCAAGGCTATTCTGGACTTGCGCCAAAAGGTGCAAGCCACTGAGCAAAAGCTGGCCGAAGAAACGCGGCGTGCTTCGGAAGAATCGGCCCAGTTGCAGCGCAATCTGGTTGA
>JANXVI010000415.1 GCA_025351745.1 Rhodoferax sp. | reverse complement strand
GCGCTGCTGGCGTCGGGTCTGGTCTTTGGTGCCATGCACCTGGTCAACGACAACGTTTCGGTACTGGGCATTGCGGACACCGCGGTTGCGGGCGTGTTTTTCGCTGCGGCTTTCTTGCTGACGGGGCGCCTGTGGCTGTGTGCGGCACTGCATGCAGGCTGGAATTTCTTTCAGGAAGGTATTTTCTCGTTGGCGGTGTCGGGGCATGAAGTGAAAACGGGTTTGTT
Source organism: Rhodoferax sp. (assembly GCA_025351745.1). Taxonomy (GTDB): domain Bacteria; phylum Pseudomonadota; class Gammaproteobacteria; order Burkholderiales; family Burkholderiaceae_C; genus Allorhodoferax. Next base: position 6,964 of record JANXVI010000415.1, on the reverse strand, counting down.
GGTGACCGAACTCAGTGGTCCGCAGTGGTTGACCGGCGGGGTATATGGCATTGAAGGCTCGGCCGTTGACCTGGTGTTTGCGGTGTTGGCCAGTGCTGCCCTGGTGTTGCTGGCCTGGGGCCAGGGCCGCATCGTGCGACCCTCCTGGGCGCGTGTCAGTCTTGCCTGAACGGGCTGCGCTGCTTCAGGTCATCGAGGTAATTGCTGATCCCCTGGTCTTCGCGCTCCAGAAACCGCGCCACTGCATCGGCAAACGCGGGGTGCGCCAGCCAGTGGGCGCTGGTGGTCTTGACGGGCAGCAGGGCGCGGGCCATCTTGTGCTCGCCCTGGGCGCCGCCTTCAAAGCGCTGGTAGCCGTGTTCTATGCACCACTGCAGGGGCTGGTAGTAGCAGGCCTCGAAGTGCAGGCAGTCCACGCGCTCCAGTGCGCCCCAGTAGCGGCCGTAGGCTACCCTTGTGTTTTCTGTGCGGAGACTGGGCGGCAGCGTGTTCTGCTCCGTGTCCCCCGCCCCCTTTGCGGGCTCCTCCTTGACCTGCGCAGAACACGCTGCCGCCCAGTCTCCTTGGGTATCTTCGTTGCCAGCCCTCGTCGAATGGTCATCAAGCGCTATTAAACTGGTAGCAATCGGGTGGCCGTCGCGCTCGGCGGTGAACAGCAGCCAGTGCTGCCCCATGGTGTCGGCCATGCGCTGGAAGAAGTCGCGGTTCAGGTAAGGCGCGTTGCCGTGTTCCAGGTAGGTGCGCTCGTAACAGCGGTAGAAGAAGTCCCAGTCCGTTTGGATGATGTCGCGGCCTTGTGACCAGCGGAAGCTGACGCCTGCCTCGGCCACCTTGCGCCGTTCTTGCCGAATTTTTTTGCGCTTTTCTTGGGATAGGGTGCTCAGAAAATGGTCAAAGTCGCGGAAGGGGACAGTTTCGCCGCCGGGCCGCCCCAAGGTGAAAGGCTCCCCCTGGGGGCTGATGGCTGCGGCTCCCGGCCTGCCTGCGCAGGGCGGGACAGCCAGAAGGGGCGTTGACTCAGGCAACGCCGCGCCCTGCAAGGGCAGCGCAGTACGCGCAGCGACCAGCGTGGGGGCCACATTCTTCCAATGGAACTGCACGGTGTGACGCAGCATCAAGCCCGCTTGTGCGCAGGCAGTAGCGTCGTCGTCATGCACAAATAGAAAGTGCAACGACGACATGCCGTTGTCGTCACACCAAGCGATCATCGCCCGCACCAGCGCCTGGCGTGCCGCCGAGTCACGCGCCATCAGCCGCGCGCCGGGCACGGGGGTGAAGGGCACAGCAGCCGTCGCCTTCGGGTAGTAGGGCAGGCCGTGCTGGGCGTAGGCATTGGCCCAGGCCCAGTCGAACACGTATTCGCCGTAGGAGTGGATCTTTTCGTACAGCGCGCAGGCGGCGGCCAGCGTGCCGTCGGCGGTAGTCAACGTGATGAAGTGGGGCGTCCAGCCCGTCGCTGGTGTGGCGCTGCCGCTGGCATGCAATGCGGCCAGGTAGGCATGGCGCATGAAGGGGCTGGGGTTGGGTTGGGTTTGCAGCAGGGCATCCCACGTGGCGGCGTCAACGTTTAAGGGCGAGCCCAGCACCCGAATGACATAATCCTCAGCCAAGGCGTACCCAGTACGCAAGGCGCTTTCCGCGGTAGCGGCGATTAACGAAATATTCCTGGTTCATGACTCTCAAACTGTGCGTTGCTCAACTCAATTTTGTCGTGGGTGATCTACAGGGCAATGCCCAAAGAATCATCTCCGCGGCCCAGGACGCCTATGTCGACGGTGCGCGCCTGTTGCTGACCCCCGAATTATCGATTTGCGGGTATGCCGCCGAAGATCTGTATCTGCGACCGGCGTTTATCCAAGCCTGCGATGATGCCGTGAAAACAGTGGCCCAGGCGCTGGCCGGGTTAAAAGACATGGCGGTCGTCGTGGGGCACCCCACCGGCGGCGATAGCCGCACCCGCTCCACTGCGGTGCAAAAGCGCTTCAACGCTGCCAGCGTATTGCGCGAAGGGCAGGTGGTCGCCACGTATGCCAAGCGCGAGCTGCCCAATTACCAGGTGTTTGACGAGCGGCGCTATTTCGTGCCCGGTGATGGCGTGTGCGTGTTCGAGGCGGGCCCAGAAGGGCAGCGCATCCGCGTGGGCCTGTTGATTTGTGAGGATGCCTGGTTCGAGCAGCCCGCGCGGTTGGCGCACGAAGCCGGTGCGCAGATGCTGGCGGTGATCAATGCCTCGCCCTTCCACGTGGGCAAGGGTTATGAGCGCGAGGACATGATGCGCCAGCGGGTGCGAGAGACGGGTTTGCCGCTGGTGTACGCGCATCTGGTAGGCGGGCAGGATGAAGTGGTGTTTGAAGGCCACTCGTTTGCGCTGAATGCGGATGGTTCGGTGGCCGGTCGCGCCCCGAGCTTTAAGGAAAATCAGTTTGTAGCCCTCGTGAAATATGGACAAGGTGCTATCAATATCGAAGCAACCGTGGAGCCGGTTCGTTCGCCCGAGCAAGACCTGTGGGACGCCTTGGTGCTGGGCGTGCGCGACTACGTGGGCAAAAATGGCTTCCCCGGCGCGCTGCTGGGCTTGTCCGGCGGTATCGATTCCGCGCTGGTGCTGGCGATAGCTGTAGACGCCTTAGGCGCTGCCAAGGTGCGCGCGGTGATGATGCCGTCACCTTACACGGCCGACATCAGTTGGATCGACGCCCGCGAGATGGCCGAGCGCATGGGGGTGCGCTACGACGAGATTTCGATCGTTCCCCAGTTCGAGGCGTTCAAGGCCTCGCTGGTAAACGAGTTTGCTGGCCGTGCAGAAGACACGACCGAGGAGAACATCCAGGCGCGCATTCGCGGCACCTTGTTGATGGCGCTAAGCAACAAGTTCGGCAGCATCGTGCTGACCACCGGCAACAAGAGTGAGATGGCGACCGGGTATTGCACGTTGTATGGCGACATGGCGGGAGGTTTTGCCGTTATCAAGGATCTGGCCAAGACGTTGGTGTTCAAGATGGCGCACTGGCGCAATGCCAACGACCCCTATGGCTCGGGTATGACCCCAATCCCCGAGCGCATCATCACCCGCCCACCCAGCGCCGAACTGCGTCCAGACCAGAAGGACCAGGATAGTTTGCCGCCCTACGAAGTGCTGGATGCCATCGTGGACCGCTACATGGAGAATGACCAGAGCATCCAAACTATCATTGACGCCGGGTTCGATAGGGCCGACGTTGAGAAGGTTACGCGCCTGATCAAGCTCAACGAATACAAGCGCCGCCAGTCGCCGGTGGGAATTAGAGTGACACACCGCAGCTTTGGCAAGGATTGGCGGTATCCTATAACCAATAAATTTAGAGCGTGAGACTTTGCGGGACAGACCGTAGCGAAGCAAGCTCAGTCCTCGACTATCCTGAGAATTGCGGGACAGACCGTAGCGAAGCGTAGCTCTGTCCTCAACTGATTAACAAAGGGTCCATATGAAACAAATCACCGCCATCGTCAAACCGTTCAAGCTGGAAGAAGTCCGTGAGGCATTGGCCGAATGCGGCGTGACGGGATTGACCGTTACCGAAGTCAAAGGCTTTGGGCGCCAAAAAGGCCATACGGAGTTGTACCGCGGCGCAGAGTACGTGGTCGACTTCTTGCCCAAGGTCAAGGTGGAAGTGGTTGTGAAGACGGAAGACGTGGACCGCTGTGTGGACGCCATCGTCAAGGCGGCGCATACCGGCAAGATCGGCGACGGCAAGATTTTCGTCACCAGCGTGGAGCGCGTGGTGCGCATCCGCACCGGGGAGCAAGACGAGTCGGCCGTTTAAGGCATTAAAAAAAGCGGTGGTACAGCGCCGCAGCCCAAATGCTTGCGCACATCAGTAGGCTTAGCAAAACGGCTGCGCTGCCCATGTCCTTGGCCCGCTTGGACAGGTCGTGCCACTCGGGCCCAATGCGGTCAATCGCGGTTTCGACTGCCGTGTTCAGCAACTCCACAATCATTACCAATATCACGCTGGCGGCCAACAGCGTAGTTTCCACCCAGCTTTGACCCAGCCAAAACGCTTGCGGCACCACAACGAACGCTGCAATGGCCTCTTGGCGAAAGGCGGTCTCATGCCAGCCCGCGCGAAGGCCCGCCAACGAATAGCCTGCGGCATGCCAAACGCGATTCAAGCCTTTGCGGTATTTTTGCGGATTGACGGCAGCGGTGGAGGAGTTGTATTTCACAAGAAATGTGCCAGTCACCGGCTCATGGGTTGCGAGCTGACCAGGCGCGTGCCAGCCATGGCGTCATGTAAAAATTGTCGTTCACGATGGAACCGGCTTAGCAGGGCCCACACCACAACCCAGCCGATGATGATGACTGCCGATTCCCCACCGCCGAAGTGAAAGGGCGCAAGCACGATCAGCGGCGGCAAGAACCACAGCCAGCTCAATGCATAGCGACCCAGGGCGCGGGTTTGTGAAATGGCATGGCCGTGAATGTCCACGATTCGGATGTGCCAGGTCTTCATGGCCAGGGTTTGACCTTTGGCCCAGAACCACACGAAATAAATGCCAAAGATGACAAAAACAAAGGCTTGCAAGGCGTGGCGGTTGTCCATGGCATTGCGGGTCTGGCTCAACGTGCCGAACAAATAACCAGCCAAAAAAACGACGCCAAACAGCAACATGCCTTCGTAAAGCCAGCACGCCATGCGGCGCCACAAACCAGGGGTGTTCATTTCAATATATTTTTTGTATGGATCTCTGACCGACACAAATTGTAGGTCGAGACCATGACTGCAGAAAGGCCGGGCAAGACCCAAAGGCTGTCAGGACTAATTCGGGGAGATGGAATCAGCGCTGACTTGGGGGAGCGATGGGCTCGGCGCTACAGGCGGTGCATCGGGGACCGGGGCGGGAGGAATAACCGGCGGCAAGGGCGGCAGAGGCGGCAGAGGCAGCAGTGTGTTCGGGTCAATCCTTGGCTTGACCGCAGCCGCGGCCGCATCGTCTGGTGCGGTATGGCGCGTCACGGGCACGGCAGTCAGTTTGCTGGGCGGCACTGGAATAACGGCGACGGCGGCACCGGGGGGTCTGGCTTTGCCTTTGTTGGCAAGGTTACGTTTTTCCTCGTTGCTGAGGCCCTGGTATGTCTCCCAATCGGCCGCCCGCGCCGCTGGGGAAACTCTCTTGGTTTCCGCAAAATTGAGACGAGCCCGTTCACGCTGGCTGGGAGTTAGCGCCGCCCATTCGACCATGCGGCTCTGTATCTTTTCTTGTTCGGCGACGGATCGGGTGGCGTAGCTTTGTGACAACGCGATCCATTTGCTCTTGTGGGCGCTGCTCAGTGTGTTCCAGGTTCCGGCTAGGGGCCGCAGAATTTGCTTTTGCACACTGGAAAGCTCTAACCACTGGGGACCGGATGCTTGGGCAAGCACCAAAGGAGCTGATGGTTTACTGGCCGCGGGAGTAGCTTGGCCCACGGCTAGGCCTACCGCACCTATCAGCAAGCATCCAAGAATAGCGTGGCGGACGGAGAGGTACGATTGAATACGGGCAAATAGATCAGTGACAGACATGGGAGTCAGGAAACACTAGTCGCGGCGGTTAATGCTCAGAAAGTGCGCAAAACCTGGATCGGCATACGCTGCAGGCGGCAAGTCATCGGTCAGGAGTTCGACGTCCACGTCGGCGATTTCGTTGGTGCGCTGTTTCTCTTGGACGACCGCAATCGTCAACAACCCGGCGACCAATGCAAGCAGAGGAATGACGGCGCCTAGACCGCTCCAAAGACCTCCGCTAAACCCGCCCGCATTCAGTGTGGCGGACCCACCTTGGATGTTGACGCTGGTAGCGGTTTGCAACTTGACCACATTGCGCTTGGCCAGGGCTTGCATACGCGCCGACTTCAAGCGCTCGGAAATGTCGTTAGGTAACTCATGGGTCGAGTCGGACAAACGCGCAGCGATTCCACGACCCACACGATCCTGGTAGGCGGCAATTATGTTGGGGTCTAGTGTTGTTGTCATAGTCGTATTCCTTTAGCGTTCAAGGCTTTACCCAACGCATGCACTGCTCTGGAGCAATGCGTTTTGACACTGCCTTGCGAGCAACCCATAGCAGCCGCGGTCTCAGCAACATCCATCTCCTCCCAGTAACGCATCAAAAAGGCCTCTCGTTGACGTGCGGGTAGCTGTTGGACCTCGATTTCGATCTCTCGCAAGGTTTGTGCCCGCGAGGTATGAGTCTCGGCGCTCTCGTTTTGTTCCCCATTGTTCGAGGCATGCAGGGTTTCCAGAAGGTCAAAGCCGTCGTCTTCTACCCCGGACTCAAAGTCGCTCATCGTCGAAAACAGTGCTCGTTGCGTCTTTTGGCGCCGAAACCAATCCAAGGTGCAGTTGGACAGGATGCGCTGGAACAGCATGGGAAGCTCTTCGATTGGCTTGTGACCGTAGTGTTCTGCCAACTTCATCATGCTGTCTTGGACAATGTCTAATGCCGATTCGTCGTTGCGAACGTGGTAGACGGATCGTTTGAAAGCGCGTTTTTCGACGCTCTTCAAAAAATCGGATAGTTCGCGTTCAGAGGCCAAGAGTTATGAGCCGAGAAGTTAGTAGGAATGCCGGGCGGCCAAAATGGCTACTTTCTCGGCGGTTAACCCTTAATTATCGCATTTTCATTCCCAACATTTGTGCGGAATGCACGAAATGGTGACTGGGCAGTGCGATAATCAAGCCTTGCATTCAAAAGGCAAACGGGTTTTGGTTCGGCGCAGCATTCAATGCGCCCATGGCCAAAATCTTAAGTTCCGACGCGGCTCCACAAGAGTTTTGCGAAGGAGCACCCAAGGTTTTTCGTTAGAGAAATTCACAAAGGTTCATCATGGAAATTTCAAAAGCTGAAATCGCTTCGGCTACGGCTGCATCCCACTTAATAGCTACTTCGTCTGGCATGCTTGAACTGCGCGGCGCGGAAATCCTCGTCAAAGCCTTGCAGGCCG
>JANXVI010000387.1 GCA_025351745.1 Rhodoferax sp. | reverse complement strand
CAGAACGCCATCCGCCGCGCGCGGGAACGGGTGCTCAATGGCACGTCCATTTCTGAAAGCTTGGCAATGGAGCAGTTGTTTCCAAGCTTTGTGATCCGCATGATCAAGGTTGGCGAAACCACCGGTGCGCTGGACACTGCTCTGGCAAACGTCAGCTACTTTTACTCGCGTGATATTGACGAATCCATCTCCAGAGTTCAAGCCATGATTGAGCCGGCGCTCACCGTGGTCATGGGGTTGATACTGGGCTGGATCATGCTGGCCGTGCTGGGCCCGATCTACGATACCATTGCCAAGATGAAGACCTAAGCACATGGCCACCGTCTTGCATATCAGTGCGACCGCCATCGGTTGGTGGGGTAACGGCTCGGGCAAATGGATGCCCCTGCCAGGGCCCGACGCTGGCCCAGTGTGGACTGTCACTGATCTTACGGAAGAGGCCTTTGTTGAAGTCACCGTGCCCCGTATCTTTGGCTCGGACCGCAAGCGTTACATCGAACGGCAATTGGCCAATAGTTTTCCGGAGAGCCGCTTACGGTGCGCGCTCGCGACGCACAAAACGGGCAGCTTTATGAGCCGACTGGCTCCACCGTTGCAAACCCTAACGGCAGTAGATCCATCGGACCGTGTGACGACGGCACTGGACCAATTGACCACCCCGTTGGTAGGCGTGTGGAGCACTTCCATGTTGCTGACCCAATTGGGGCAACAACGCTCCCTTCCAGCGATATTACTCATCGTGCTGAGCCAACCCACGGGAATGCGCATTGTGTTCCTGAAGAACCGCGCCCCAGTGCTCACGCGCCTGGTTGCCACGGCAAACACTGCAACTGAACAGGCGGCAGAAGTCCTTCGAACCTTGCGCCACCTTGAAAACACACGGGTTGTTGAGCGTGGCAACCACCGGTTTGCGGCTTTACTGCTGGGCACTGCGCAGGGACTTGCGGCCGCACTGGCAGCCGACCGGCTGGATGCCGTGGACACGCCGTTGGCCAATAGTCTTGAGCCCATGCAAGATTGCCGCCCCCTACTTTTTGACCAGGTGTGCAAGAACCCTGCTGGGCAGTTGGCACCACTGCGTTATCGCGCGACCTACTTGGCTCGCCAGGTAGGCAAGGCGGCTTGGGGCGCTGGGGCGCTGTGCCTGGTGGCGGCCATATGGGCCGCAAGCGGCAATGTCAGCTCCCTGATACGCGACCAGGGCATGCGGACACAACTGCAAGCCAGTCTTGGGCAAACCACGTCGAAGATTGCGGACGCTGACCTGGCACTTCAGACCTTTGGCGTGTCGCCCGAGACCCTGCGTGCTGCGCTAAGCCTCGATACGGAAGAAATCGTCACTGCACCGGACATGGAAGCAGATTTTCGCAGTCTTGCACATATTGTCAGCGGCATCAATGGCGCGCGCGTTAAAAACCTGCAGTGGCAAATCCTGCCTCTCAAAGACAGTGTGTGTTCTCAAGGCAACTTGGCTGCGCCCACGGCAGCGCCCACGGCGGCACCGGTTAACGTAACCGGACAGGAGCTTGCCCCGACGCGCAAAGTGGAGTTGCAGTTGACGGTGACATTGGCTCCCGGCGTGGGGCCGCGGCTAAAGCTGCAGCAAGCCACCAACATCTCCAGGCAGCTAAGCCAATTGCCGGGTGTCAGGGTTGTGGATGACGCCGCCCGACGGTTGCGTGAAGGCGATATCAGCGCAGGTAATACGCCGTCTGAGGGCGACCAGGACCTCACCTATTGCGCAGTTTTCCCAGGGGGTACAGCCGCGGCCGCGGCGTCGGCCAAGGATGACAAGCCATGACCGAATGGACTCCCATCCTGCGACTGGCGCGCCGAAGTATCATTACCCTGTTGATCGTGGTCGTATTGAGTGCGGCGGCAGTCTACGGATTCGGAAGCTTGGCCGAAAGCCTGAAAGCCAGTGTCGGACAAATGCAGGGCACGGTGCAAGAATTGCAGACGCAACTCGATGTCAAACGTGACAATTTGCTGAAGGTCACCAAACACATTCAGCGCTATGAAGAACTGCGCACCAAAGGCCTTATCGGCATGCCCGACCGACCCCAATGGGTGGAAGATTTGCAGCGCAGCTACCAGCACATCGGGTTCGACGATTTCCTGAAATACCAGTTGCAAGCACCAAAGCCGCTGACGGCTGCAGGCGCAGATCAAGCGCCTGCGGATCCGGCATCGACCGACCCCATGGCACATGACTTGCAATTTGAAATGACCAACGTCCATGAACTGGAGGTGTTCGGTCTGATCAACGATTACCGCAACCGGGTTAAAGGGCGCTTCCGAGTCAATAGCTGCACGATGCGCGACGCCAAAGACACCGGACTGACAGCGCAGTGCGTTCTGCGCTTCTTGACTATTCCTGTTGCACCCATAGAGCCCGCGCCACCAGCGGCGGCAACGCCGGGCTGAATGTGCAGGACAGACGCGCCCGCTTTGCATATCCAGTCATGATGACTAAACTCGGCTCCATGTTGCGCACACGTTCTACAGGGATGCTATCAGGTGGGGTATGGCCCCGCTGCGGCGCTGCTTTGCTCGGATTCCTGTCCACCGTTGCGACTGCGAGCCCTCAGTCTGGCATGGAAACTTTGTTTTACACGCCGCTCGAACGCCAAAAAATGGTTCGTGTACGCCTCTCGCAAGTCGTACCCGGATCGGAGTCGGGTGCGGATGCGGATACGTCCTTTGCGAAGTTGTCGGGCGTAGTGCGGCGCGCGGCCGGCAAGGGAACCGTCTGGATCAACGGCACGCCCGTTCCGGAAGGCACGTCCAAGGCGGGCAGGCTCCGAGGTGTGGACGCCATGGTTGATGGGCAACAACTGCGGGTCGGCGAGTCGATCGACAAATCCAGCGGTGTTCGGAGTGACGTGGTGCAACCCGGAGCCGTCACGGTGCAAAAGCGGCGATGAACACAGAATTTGGCGAACTCGCCCAGACACGCTACCGATCACGCACGCGGCGGCGCAGGGTCTATGTGGTGGTGGGTGTGCTTCTCATCGCGTTGGGTTATTACCTAATGGCGGTAAGTCCCCAGGCCGTATCCGATTGGGCGCTGTTGCGCGCGATGGGCGGTTTAGCCTGTATTGTTATTGGTTTTGGCTTCGCCATACTCCCACTGCTCTCCACATGGACCAACGACCAATAAACATCTGCCTGACCCATGCCCATCCGTGAAGCTACCGCCGCGCCGAACACGGAAGTGCTGTTGGTGGAAGACGATGCCGCGCTGAGCGACTACCTGGCGTCGTCCCTTCGCAGCCAAGGTTTTAAAGTGTGCACTGCACATGACCGTGCGAGTGCCATGTTGATATTGTCTGGGCCCGCTGCGCCCGCTCTGGTATTGCTCGATCTGGGCTTGCCACCGCATCCGAGCACCATGCGCGAAGGACTGGCGGTTTTGCAGGAAACACTGCGCATGACGCCCGACACCAAAATCCTGGTTCTCACCGGTCAGGATGAAGATGCCGCCGCACATGAGGCCCTGCGCTTGGGCGCGTTTGACTTTTTGAACAAGCCCGTGACTGTGGAAGCCGTGCTGCAAGCATTGCGCCGTGCGCAACTTTTTTCTCGCGAGGACGCGCGGATGGCACGTGCGGGTGAAACCCGCCTAAGCATCACAGCCCGGGTCGATGAAGGGCCCAAGGAAGCGGGGGCACAAGCGGAGGAGCAGTTAATACGCCGCAGTTTTGCGCAAGCGGGCTTCAACGTTGCCGAAACGGCGCGTCAACTGGGCATCGCCCGCGAACACGTTTACTACTACCTCAACAAATATGGCATCCGGCGTCCTGACTAGTTTGCAGCTGGCTTTTTTTGCGGCCGGCTTGACGCTTTGGCTGACCAGCCTGGCCTTGTCGCGCAGAGCACGGCGGTACCAAACAGGCATGCAAACATTGCTGCAACTTGCGGGAAGCAACTTGGAGCCGCTGGATATTCC
>JANXVI010000381.1 GCA_025351745.1 Rhodoferax sp. | reverse complement strand
CAGCAAAAAATGCAACGCGCTCAGAAGCTGGAGAGCGAATCATCCGGTCGAACTTGGCATTCGACATCCGATAGATTCCACCATCGTTGTCAATAAATAGGCGTCGGCAGGATAGTCCCATTGCAGGATTCTATTCCTCGGAGTTCTACGACAATTAGAGGCGAAAATGAACGATCGGTTTGTAGTTTTGGCGATGGACAAAGGGCGAAATTGAACCGGCACCGTCAATGACCGTTACGGAGAAATCGATCCAGTTTCGGACTTGGCCGCGACTGACCGCTTCCGCCCCGGACCGGCAGTCCATTTACCCCAAAATACAAGCGCCCCCAAAACAGGCGCTGCCTGCCTCTACCCCACCCAACGCCGCGCGTTGTGCCACAGCTGCATCCACGGGCTGTGTTCGCTGCGGTCGCCATCCGTCCAGCTCATCTGCAGGTTGCGGAACACGCGCTCGGGGTGCGGCATCCATGCGGTGAAGCGACCATCGGCCGTGGTCACACCCGTCAAGCCGCCGGGGCTGCCGTTGGGGTTGAAGGGGTAGGACTCGGTGGCCGCGCCGTGGTTGTCGGTGTAGCGCATGGCGGCTACGGCCTTGGCTGCGTTGCCGCGGTACTTGAAGTTGGCATATCCCTCGCCGTGCGCGACGGCCACGGGCAGGCGGCTGCCGGCCATGCCAGACAGGAAGATGGATGGGGACTCCAGAATCTCCACCATGGACAGGCGCGCCTCGAAGCGCTCACTCTGGTTGGTGGTGAAGCGGGGCCAATCCTGCGCGCCGGGGATGATGTCGGCCAGCTCGGCAAACATCTGGCAGCCGTTGCAGACACCCAGGCCGAACGTGTCGGTGCGGGCAAAGAAGGCCTTGAACTGATCCGCCAGCGCAGCATTGAACGTGATGGAGCGCGCCCAGCCGATACCGGCGCCTAGTGTGTCGCCGTAGCTGAAGCCACCGCAGGCGACAACACCCTTGAAGTCTGCCAACTGGGCACGGCCGGTTTGCAGATCGGTCATGTGGACGTCGTAGGTTTCGAAGCCTGCCTCGGTAAAGGCGTACGCCATTTCCACGTGGGAGTTGACGCCCTGCTCGCGCAGCACGGCCACACGGGGGCGGCTGAGCAGCAGCGCTGGGCTTGTAGGGGCTTGCCCTTCGACAGGCTCAGGGCGAACGGATGCTATGGAATCAGTAGCGGCTTGCGCATATTCTGCGGGGGCTAGCGGCCTATTTTTCTTAAGGCCTCCGGCCTGGGGGAGGTAAATGTGCAAACCAGGGTCGTCCAGTGTGCCGACGGCCGTGTGCTCAGCATCGGCGCAGGCGGGGTTGTCGCGCTGCTGGCAGATCTTCCAGCTCACGGCGTCCCAGACCTGGTGCAGGTCGACCAGCGGAGCCTTGAGGATGGCCTTGGCGTCGCGCCAGATTTGTAGCTGATCCTTACCGGCGAAGGGTTCGGATGCCCCTTCAGTAGACGTCGTCGCCGCGGGCCGGGTCTTGCCGATGCAGTGGCTGAAGGCCGACAGGCCATGCTCGCGCAGCGTGGCCATCACCTCGGAGCGCTCCGCCGTGCGCACCTGCAGCACGACACCCAGCTCTTCGCTGAACAACGCCTTGAGCGTCAGCTCTTCGCGGCGGAGACCCACTTGGCCCGCCCAGTTTTTGCTGTCGCCCACGTCCATGCGGCTGTCGCTGATGCCGTCGCCCTCGGTGACCAGCATGTCCACGTTCAGCGACACGCCCACTCGGCCGGCAAAGGCCATTTCGGCCACGGTGGCCAGCAGGCCGCCATCGCTGCGGTCGTGGTAGGCCAAGATCTTCCCCTGGGCGCGCAAGGCGTTGACGGCATGCACTAAATTGACGAGGTCTTTGGCGTCGTCCAGATCGGGCACGGAGTCACCCACCTGGTTCAGCGTTTGCGCCAGGATGCTGGTAGCCATGCGGTTCTTTCCGTGGCCCAGGTCGACCAGCACCAGCGTCGTGTCTTCGTCAGCGTTCAGTTGCGGGGTGAGCGTGCCACGCACGTCAAGCAGCGTCGCGAAAGCGCTGACGATCAGGGAAACGGGGGACGTGACCTTCTTGTCCGTGCCGTCGCCACCGGAGGGTCCTCCCGGCTCTTTCCACTGCGTGCGCATGGACAGCGAATCCTTGCCCACGGGGATGGATATGCCCAGCGCCGGGCACAGCTCCAAGCCCACGGCCTTGACGGTGGCGTACAGCGCAGCGTCTTCACCGGGCTCTCCGCAGGCGGCCATCCAGTTGGCGGACAGCTTGACACGCGGCAGCTCAATGGGGGCGGCCAGCAGGTTGGTGATCGCCTCGGCAACCGCCATGCGGCCCGATGCGGGTGCGTCCAGCGCGGCCAGCGGAGTGCGTTCGCCCATGGACATGGTCTCGCCGGCAAAGCCCTTGAAGTCGGCCAGCGTGACGGCGCAATCCGCCACCGGCACCTGCCAAGGGCCGACCATCTGGTCACGGTGGGTCAGGCCGCCGACCGTGCGGTCGCCAATGGTGATCAGAAAGCGTTTGGATGCC
>JANXVI010000370.1 GCA_025351745.1 Rhodoferax sp. | reverse complement strand
AACGGCCAATGGCAGGCCGGCGCCAGCCGTTTTGACGTGTTGGACCCCGCCACCGGTGAGAAACTGGCATCCGTCGCCAACCTGGGCGCCGCCGATGCCGAAGCAGCTATCGCCGCCGCCAACGCCGCCTGGCCCGCTTGGCGCAGCAAAACCGCCAAAGAGCGCAGCACCATCCTGCGCAAATGGTTCGATCTGCTGATGGCTAACCAGGACGACCTGGGCCGCATCATGACCGCCGAGCAAGGCAAGCCCTTTGCCGAGGCCAAGGGCGAAGTGGCCTACGGGGCCAGCTTCGTCGAGTGGTTTGCGGAAGAGGCCAAGCGGATCAACGGCGAGACCCTGCCCCAGTTTGACAACAACCGCCGTTTGATGGTCATCAAGCAGCCCATTGGCGTGTGCGCAGCCATCACGCCGTGGAACTTCCCGCTGGCCATGATCACGCGCAAGGTGGCACCGGCCCTGGCCGCGGGTTGCACGGTCATTATCAAGCCGGCCGAGCTGACACCGCTGACCGCGCTGGCCGCGGCCGAACTGGCCCAACGTGCCGGTATTCCGGCCGGCGTGCTCAATATGCTCAGCGCCGACAGCGACAACTCCATCGCCATTGGCAAGGTGCTGTGCGCCAGCGATGTGGTGCGCCATATCAGCTTCACCGGCTCCACCGAAGTCGGCCGCATCCTGATGGCGCAGAGCGCGCCCACGGTCAAAAAACTGTCGCTGGAACTAGGTGGCAACGCGCCCTTTATCGTATTTGACGATGCTGATATCGACAGCGCGGTCGAAGGCGCTTTTGCCAGCAAATACCGCAACGCGGGTCAGACCTGCGTCTGCACCAACCGCTTCTATGTGCAAGAAGGCGTGTACGACCAGTTTGTCGAAAAGTTCGCCGCCAAAGTGCGCACCGCCAAGGTCGGCAATGGCTTTGAGGATGGCGTCAACCAGGGCCCATTGATCGAAGAGGCCGCGCTGGTCAAGGTACAGCGCCATGTGGACGATGCAGTGGCCAAGGGCGGCCGCGTGGTGGTGGGTGGCAAGCGTTTGAAGTCGCTGGGATCGGGCCAGTTTTTCGAACCCACCGTGGTGGCCAATGCCACGCCCGACATGTTGTGCGCCCGGGAAGAAACCTTTGGCCCGTTTGCACCGGTGTTCAAGTTCAAGACCGAGCAAGAAGCCATTGACGCCGCCAACGCTACCGAATTCGGGCTGGCCAGCTACTTCTACAGCCGCGACATCGGCCGAATCTACCGCGTGGGCGAGGCACTGGAATACGGCATGGTCGGCATCAACGTCGGCATTTTGGCGACCGAGCACGTGCCGTTTGGCGGCGTCAAACAATCGGGCCTTGGCCGTGAGGGATCACACTTCGGCATGGATGACTATGTGGAAATCAAGTACCTGTGCATTGGCGATATTCAGAAATAACGGAATCGAATTGAAAACATGATGGATGCTGAAACAATTGCATTTGACGCAAAGCTCGAACTATTTGACGTCAACCACGGAGCTTGTGCACTGCTGACGATGCCGTCGCCCAGCGGAGTGAAACGGATCATGATGGACTGCGGCCACAGCACCGCAAAAGACGCTGTGAAATGGTCGCCTGGGCGGTATTTGCAGAGCATAGGCGTGTCGCACTTGGACGTGCTGTTCATGACCAACTACGACGAAGAACACGCGTCGGGCTATGTTGACTTGCTGGAGCACAAGATCGCCCTGGGCTGCATCTTTGGCAACCCCACGGTGCCGCCAGAGGCGATTGTGCAGCTGAAGACATCCGATGGCATGGGACGCGGTATTGCGACACTGGCGGCGTCGATGGCAGAGCGCCAGAAGCTTGGGCACGCCGAAAACTTTCCCGTGGTTCCGAGCTTGGGCATTGGCTGGTGCTGCAACTCTTACCCCGAGTTCACCGACGAAAACAACCTGAGCCTGGTTGTGGCGTTGGACATCTTGGGCGTTAAATTTTTGTTCACTGGCGATATGGAGCGCGCGGGCTTTAGCCGCCTGTTACAAACCTATGAGCCCTTCAAGACTTTGGTCAAAGAAGTGGACAACCTGGTAATTGCCCACCACGGCCGGGGCAGCAATGTCTGCACCGAGCTGTTTGAGCAACATGGCTGCCATCCGACGGTGGTCATCATCTCCGACGACTACCGGCAATACGTGTCGCAGCAGGTTACCAACTACTACGTCGATAAAACCAAGGGGCTGGGCGATTTCCGAGGCAAGGGCCCACGCTCGGTTTTGACCACGCGCAAAGATGGCGTCATCACTTTCACCTTCCATTTAAGTGACCAAAGCTGCCTAATTAGTTAGACGTGCCCAATGGCATTGGTGCGGCTACACCCGTTCCAGCGCGCGTTGCGGCCCCAGTGGCAAGACGACCCGTATGGCGTCGCCCACGCTGACGGAGCCACCGGCCAATACGACTCCCATGATTCCCGCCTTGCGGATCAGCGCGCCGTCTGCCCCGCGATCCAGCACGGCGACCGTCAACCCCGGCTGAAAGTTATCCAACTGCGCACACGGGTTGCGCAGACCCGTAATTTTGACGATGGCCGAGGTCCCAAGGTGGAGTTCGGCATCCACCGGCAAGGCCAGCAGATCAATCCCCGCCGTTGTGATGTTCTCGCCCAACTGACCCGCGCCCACCGTGAACCCCTTGGTGGTCAGTTCATCAAACAACTCAGCATGTATGAAATGCACTTGCCGCAGGTTGGGCTGTGTTGGGTCTTGCACAACGCGCGAGCGATGCTGTACGGTCACGCCGCTGTGTGAGTCCCCCTGGACACCGAGACCTGCCAGCAGCGTGATGTGCGCAACAGTGCTCTTTGAAAAATGGTGGGTATTGCTGAGGCTGACTGAGACAACGCGGGGATTCATCGGGATCTACAGTTTGCCAAAACGCGATGGAGTTCCGCCCAGGTGGTGTTTCTTGAACAGTGCAGTTATGCCCGCCATGCATTCCTGGGCCACCAGCTCGCCCTGCGCTGCGGCGACCAACTGCATCAGTTCCGGTCGCAGATACCAGAGCTCGGCAATTTCGTGTGCGAAGTTGATTTTCATGTCGAGGCGGTAGTGGTCATCCCCGCCGTACTTTTCGACGACCAACTGCATGGCTTTGCGTACGCGCTCCAGCGCCGCGTCGGGTGAATCCGACGCGTCCCGGCCCAACACATTCCAAAAACTATCGCGTATGCCCATACCAACAACAACTCTGGTGCTTGGCAACGGTGGATGCCCATTGCTCTAACCCTAATTGTGCCTGTTCCGCGTGAACAGAATATGACATCCATCAAGCCGCAGCGCGACCCCGCCCGCCCAGACCCGCTCAAAGTTCAATCGGCTCGCTGGTCGCGGCAACCAATGCACCGCCGCTGAAGTTCCATACAAAAGGGGTCAAAGCCAGCGTGGACGTCGAGCCACCCACCAATAGGTGCAGCGCGCGGGCGCCGCCATAGCCCACCACGCGCATGCGCAGGGGCTTCCAGCCTGTTTGCAAGGCCGTTACTTGCAGCGCCAACGTGTCACCCGTGCGCTTTGCGGTCAACCGGTAGACGCTGCGGGCGCCGCGCTGGTAGCCGTAGCTCAGGCCATCATCGGCTACATAGTCCAGCGTGGCTTCATGCTGGCTGCCTTCACCCAGAATCACATGCAACTCGATATCAGCCAAGTCGTTTGCGGCGGTGGTGCGTACGCCCACCTGCATCGGCACCAAGCTACCTTCTCGCAGATAGATGGGTGTGCTTTCGGCCGTGCTGGTGACATGGATGTTACGGCCACCGGCCAGGAATTCACCGGTGTTGACATCCATCCAGCGGCACGGCCCGGGCAAGGTAGCCGTGCGCTGCTGCTGGCACTGTTGCACGATGGGGGCCTGCAAAATGGCTGGGCCAATCAGGAACTGGTCGTCGACTCGGTCCAGCTCCATGCCGTCAACATTCGAAAAATCGTGGAACAACGGGCGCATAACCGCCGTGCCGTTTTGTTCCTGGTCATTCCACAGTTGGTACATGTATGGCAGCAACTTGTAGCGCAGGCGCACGTGGTGGCGAATGGTCTGCAGTGCCTCAGGGCCAAAGACCCAGGGCTCTTGGCGCGCCGTGCCGGCATTGGCGTGGTTCCGCATGAACGGGAACAAGCAACCGGCCTTGTACCAGGCAATGGCCAACTCCTTGTCGACGTTGCCGCCAAAACCGGGCACGTCGGGGCCATTGAACGGAATGCCCGACAACGCCAGGTTCATGCTGCAGTGGATGCTAGTGCGCAGGTGGTGCCAGTTGCTGTGGTTGTCGCCCGTCCACAGCGCGGTAAAGCGGCTCGACCCGGTGTAGGCGCTGCGTGCCAGCAGGAAGGGGCGCTCGTCCGGCTTGGCCGCCAGAAAACCCTCGCGCGTGGCCTGGGCCATGCCGGTGGCGTATTGGTTGTGGTAGGTCCAATGGGGCCAGGTGCCACGCTGGAACAGCATGTCGCCCACCTCGGCCGCACCGGTACTGGGGTCGTTCATGTCCAGCCACGCACCGTCAAAGCCCGATTCGCGGAAGGCTTTGGAATATTTAGCCCACCAGTCACGGCATTCGGGCAGCGAATAGTCAGGGAACCACGTACGGCCCGGCCACACAAAACCTACATAAGGCTGGCCTTCGGGGTTCTGGCAAAAGATGCCAGCAGCCGTGCCGCTGGTCGCCACCTCGTAGCCCTCCTCCACCTTCACACCGGGGTCAAGAATCGGCACGATGCGCCGGCCATTGGCCTGCAACTTTTTAAGCTCGGCTCCCAGGTCGCCAAAGTGCTCCGGGCTGGTCGTGAAGACCTTGTAGCGGTCCATGTAATCGATGTCCAGCCAAAGGCCGTCGGCGGGGAACTCGTGTTCGCTAAAGCCTGCATCCAACGCGTTCAAATCCTTGGTGCCGGCATAGCCCCAGCGGCACTGGTGGTGGCCCAGCGACCACAGGGGTGGCAGCGGCGTGGTGCCCACCAGGCGTTGCAGGCGCTGCGTGACGGATGCGGCGCTGTCACCGGCGATCACGTAGAACGCAGGCACGCCTTCGTCCGCACCAAACCAGAAGGCGGGCGGTGCATTCTGGTCGTCTTTGCCAGAGAAGAACCAATTGGAACCCGTGTCCATGAACACCGCGCCCGGGTGATCGACCAGGATGCCGACCCAGCGCGCACCGTGGCGCACCAGCAGATAGGGCACGGCGGCGTATTGCGGGTCGGCCTGGCCGTTTTCGATGGTGTGCATCGCGTGGTCGGCCCACACGTCGGCGTTCCAGAACTTCGTGCGCTTGCCGGTCTTCTCCAGGCCGGTGGTCTTTTCACCCTGGCCAAAGAAGCGCATGTCGGTGTTGCGTTCGAACTGCACCAGCCAGGCGCTGCCGCAAACACCGACGCTTTGCTTTGCCACACCGCTGAGCAAGGGGACACCGTCGGGTGCTGTCAATGCCAGATGGCCGGTGGCGCAGAGGGCCAGTCGGTACTGAGAAGGCTTGGCAACAAAAGCGTCGTCATGCAGCGGCAACACCCGCGCATCCAACGGCCAGCGCTGGCTGTCGTTCAACTCCAGATGGAACACGTCTTCGCCCAAATCGCGCACGGTGGCCTGCACGGTCTTGCTGCCCAGGGTCAGCGTCTGGTTGGCATGCGCGCTGGCGAACGTGAAGTTGGACGGGTGGTGGATTTTATTGAAGTACATGGAAAAGAAGGCTGGGGAGAAGACTGGAAGGAAGGACGAAAGTCTGAGACTGAGGATAGAAGGCTAGGCTTAGGGTTGCAAGCGATAGACATGCACCGACTGGGGCGGCACCGTGAGGCTAAGTGCGCCCTGGGCATTGACCACGACGGGTTTATCACCGTGTGGATAGGCGGGTGCGTAGGCTGCGCGGCTCTGCAAATCTTTGAGCGTGAGCGTGCCCGACCGGGTGCCGTAGTTGATGACAACCAAACTGGTCTCAACGCCCAACGTACGCCGGTAGGACATGACCCTCCCCTGCACCACCGGCGCGTCATAGCTGCCACTGGCCAGCGACGGCAAGGTATTGCGCAGCGCCAGCATGCTTTTGTAAAACGACAGCAGCGAATGCGGATCGGCCAACTGCGCGGCCACGTTGTAGCGGACCCCATTGGGCGCTACCGGGCGGAAAGGTTTGCCGCTGGTAAAGCCCGCGCCGTGCTTGCTATCGCCCGTCCAACTCATGGGCGCACGCAGCGGCTCATCGCCATCCAGCCCTTTGACGCCGGCCATGCCGATCTCTTCACCGTAGTAAATGAAGGGCGTGCCCGGTTCCAGTAGGTAGGACGCCGCGGCCAGCTTGTAGTGCGCGCGATTGCCGCGCAACTGGTCCCACAGGCGCTCGCCGGCAAAGATGTCGTGGTTGGCAACAAAGGTGGCCATGGTTTGCGGCGCGGTGGTGAAGTAGTCCGCTACGTACCGGATCGCCTTTTTGTCACCTTTGGCGGCGTTGACGATATTGCGCTCCAGCCCAAACGCAAACGCACTGCCGCAAATATCGGGCGCGGCGTAGGCCTGGGGGTTGGCGGTGGCCTCACACACCACATGGCGCTGCGGGTAGGCGGTGATCAGCGCACGCAGCTCCCCGGTGATACGGCGGCTCTCAGGCTGGTCGTTCCAATCCTTGGCACTGTTCTCCACCAGGTGTGGCACGGCGTCTAAGCGGAAGCCGTCCAGCCCTCGATTGAGCCAGAAGCGCAGGCTGCTTTCGTGGTAGGCCAGCACCGCAGGATTCTTGAAGTTGAAATCCGGCATGTGTTTGCCAAAGGTGCCAAAGTAGTTGCCCTGGGGCGTTAGCGTCCACGGGTATTTGCCCCAGATGTCCCACCCGGCAGAGAACTCCTTCTCCCACACGTACCAGTCGTAAAACGGGCTGGCAGGCCCATCTTTGAGCGCGCTGGCGAACATGGGGTGGTCACGGGAGCTATGGTTGATGACGTAGTCCATGACTACGCCGATGCCGCGCGCATGGGCCTGGCGCAGCAGCTCGTCAAAGTCTTCCAGCGTGCCGTAGGCAGGGTCAATGCCGCGGAAGTCTGTCGTGGCATAGCCGTGGTCGCCATCGGCGCTGGTGGTGATGGGCATCAGCCAGATGCCTTTGATGCCCAGGTCTTTCAAATAGTCGAGTTGCTGGGTCAGTCCTTTGAGGTCGCCCACGCCGTCGCCGTTGCTGTCCTTGTAGGCGCGCACAAACACCTCCATAAAGGCGCCGCGCTGCCAGCCAGCAGGCAGGCTGCTGGGCTGGGGTTGCGCTGGTACCGTGCTGGTGTCTATGGCGTGCAGCGCTAGAGGGCCATCGATAGCGCTTACAGCCCTGCTATCCGCCGCGATGGCGAGCGCACCCAGGCACCAACTGGCCAGCAACAAGGTGACCCGGCCCGCGACTAGCTGGCCCCTGGGCATCGCGGGCAACGTGGAACGGACATGTAGGTGCATCACAAATTGCTTGTAGTCAAACTACTAAATATTTAGAGAAAAGCTTGAACAAATTTATTGACTTACGTAGCATTTTTACACGAATTGAACATAATATGTAATCATACTACTATCATATTTCCACTACCGGTTGCCAAAAATCATCAGTCTCCAAAGTCTCAAACCAACTTTTAGGTTCTAACAATTGCTATTAAATTTATAGCGTAACATGTATATTCCACGAGGGCTATATCCACATTTCACCAATGAACCTCCACGTAAAGCCCCTGTTCAGTTCAAAAGCGCTTTGGAGCGGGCGCGGTCGTTGCCTGGGCGGGGTTGTACCTGGGCTGGTTTTCGCCTTGGTTTGGGCGGCAGCGGGCAACGCAACCGCCCGAGATCCACTGGCGGCCTGCAACGCTACCGACTTTCAAACCGTGCTGCAGCCTGTTTCAGCGCCAGCCCTCGCCGCCAACCCAGCCCCCCAAGCCGTCTGGCTCAATCGCCAGTTGCTGCAATGGCCGGGTGCACCCACCGACGGGCGATTCAGGCTTTACCACGCGGCCCATGGTCAACTGCGCGCGCTGGTTGGCGCACCGGTTGCC
Source organism: Rhodoferax sp. (assembly GCA_025351745.1). Classification (GTDB taxonomy): domain Bacteria; phylum Pseudomonadota; class Gammaproteobacteria; order Burkholderiales; family Burkholderiaceae_C; genus Allorhodoferax. The sequence goes on along the minus strand of JANXVI010000370.1, from coordinate 9,344 downwards.
GGTGCGAACGGCGTATTCGCGCTGCGTGTAACGACCGATCGCTTGCCAGCCGATGTGACCCGGCGTTTTCAGTATGTCAAACCGGGGCCGGTGCTGTCGCTGCCAGCCACATCCCTCGCGCGCCTGCGAGGCTTACACCAAGGTCAGTTGCTCTTGGTGCAAGAAGACTCCGCAGGTCACGTACTGCGCTCCACTCCCTTGCAAATTGCCGGCGCGCTGGACGACCTCTTCGCTACGGCCGCACAGACCTCCGACCTGGGTGTCTCGGTTGGGCTGCGCCAGACGCAACTCAAGCTCTGGGCACCCACCGCACGCGCTGTCCACGCCTGCCTGTTTGACACGGCGCAGGGTGTAGCAGTGGCCGCACGCCCTTTGCACCGGGAACCATCCACCGGCACCTGGCGGTACCAGCATGGCGGCGATCTGTCCGGCCACTATTACAGCTACTTGGTTGATGTGTTCGTTCCCGGCATCGGCCTGGTGCGCAACCGCGTGGCCGACCCCTACGCGGTGAGCCTGAATGCGGATTCGCAACGTAGCTACATCGCCGACCTGCGCAGCCCACGCCTCAAACCCCCTGGCTGGGACCAGCACTCGGTTCCACAGCGCGTCAAAGCTTCAGTGGACATGGCCATCTACGAACTCCATGTGCGAGACTTCTCCATTGGCGACCCCACCGTACCGGAAGCGCAACGTGGCAAATACCTGGCGTTTACGGCGGGCGAGTCCAACGGCATGCACCACCTCAAGGCCTTGGCCAAGGCCGGCATGACCGACGTGCACCTGCTGCCCATCTTTGACATTGCCTCCGTACCCGAGCGCGGTTGCAGCACACCCTCCATCGCAACGCCCGCGCGCGGCGACAGCGATGCACCCCAGACAACCAGCGTGGCCGCGGCTGCCAAAGACTGCTTCAACTGGGGCTACGACCCGCTGCACTTTAGCGCCCCGGAGGGCAGCTACGCCAGCGATGCCGACGATGGCGCGCGGCGCGTCATCGAACTGCGCCAGATGGTAATGGCACTCCATGCTGCGGACCTGCGGGTCGGCATGGACGTGGTCTACAACCACACCAGTGCCTCCGGCCAACAGGCGCAATCGGTGTTGGACCGCATCGTGCCGGGCTATTACCACCGCCTCGACGCGAATGGCAGCATTGAACGCTCCACCTGCTGCGACAACACCGCCACAGAGAACACGATGATGGGCAAGTTGATGCAAGACTCCGTCATGCTGTGGGCCACGCAGTACCGCATCGACTCCTTCCGTTTCGATTTGATGGCGCACCAACCGCGCGCCGTCATGGAGGCACTGCAAGTGCAGGTCAACACCGCCACGGGCCGCCACGTCAACCTGATTGGCGAGGGATGGAACTTTGGCGAAGTGGCCAATGGCGCGCGCTTTGTACAAGCCTCACAACTGTCGCTCAATGGCAGCGGCATTGGCACCTTCAGCGACCGGGGTCGCGACGCCGTGCGTGGAGGCAGCGCAGCCGACAACGGAGATGCACAAATCCGCAACCAGGGCTACGCCAATGGCATGGTCTACGACCGCAATGCGCAGTCAACAGCCACGCCACAAGACCTGCTGCGCACCGCAGACATGGTGCGCGTGGGCCTGGCCGGGTCGGTGCGCAATTTCGAGATGATGACGTACACAGGTCAGCGCAAAAAGCTCGCTGACATCGACTACGCGGGTCAGCCCGCAGGCTACGCCGGCCAACCTTCGGAAGTGGTGAACTATGTGGAGAACCACGACAACCAGACGCTGTATGACAACAATATCTTCAAGCTACCGGTGGGGACCAGTACCGAAGACCGCGCCCGCGTGCAGATGCTGGCCATGGCGATCAACGCCTTCAGCCAGGGTGTGGCCTATTTTCATGCGGGGGGTGACATCTTGCGGTCCAAGTCCATGGACCGCAACAGCTTTGATTCGGGCGACTGGTTCAACCGCCTGGACTGGACCTACCAGAGCAACTACTTTGGCACTGGCCTGCCGCCCAAGGGCGACAACGGCGACAGCTGGCCGCTGATGCAACCGCTGCTGGCGGACAGCAGCCTGCGCCCCACACCCGCCGACATTGCGCTGGCCCGCGACCTATTCAAAGACCTGCTGAGCATCCGCGCCAGCTCTACGCTGTTTCGGCTGCGCACCGCAGACGACATCCAACAACGCCTCACGTTCCCCAACACAGGCCCCACGCAAAACCCGGTTGTGTTGGTGGGCCACATTGACGGCCGTGGCTACCCTGGCGCGGCGTTTCAGGAGCTGCTGTATTTCGTCAACGTGGACAAGGTGGCGCAAGAGATCATGCTGCCCGAACAGGCGGGCAAGGCGTATCAACTGCATCCGGTGCAAGCGGCGGCGACTGCGACTGATGGGCGTGTGCGCAATAGTGCAAGATTCGATAGCGCCACCGGACGGTTTACCTTGCCAGCGCGCAGTGCGGTGGTTTACGCCGTGCAGTGAAGATCGCGGTAAGGTCTGAGACTTCACTCGCTCTGCTCATGCTTGACCAATGGGCACGGGCTCCAAATTAGGCATACGACTCTTGACGACCTAAGCCGCAAGCAGGATTCGAAATACCGAAATGGGGGCCAGCGCAAAAATGCTGCACCATCGACAGGGTAAGGGTCACGCAATTCAAGGGGAATATACACATATTTCCGGTGCGATACTTAAGCCGATGCAGCGACTTTCTCCACCCCTTTATCCAATGGTGGACGTGCTGCGCGGGCTTTCTGCGCTGCTGGTTGTTTTCTACCATGTGATCGCACTGCAAGGTTGGCCAAACTATCCCGGTACAGGTGTCGCCAAACTTCCTCTACTGGGGTGGATAGGCGTTGATTTATTTTTCGTGATCAGCGGGTTTGTTATTGGTCACTCAGTCATTCGGTCCAGTCTGACAGGCTTGCCATGGCGCCGCATTTTTGCGGAGCATCGCTTACGGCGTATCGTCCCGCTATACGTGGCCACCTCGGCAATTTATCTGTTTCTCGTGAACCCCGAGTTGATGCGCCTGGGATGGGCGAGCGTCTGGCAAATCGCCCTGCATCTAGGATTTGTACACAATCTTTGGCACGAATCCCACGGCACCATCAACCCACCGACTTGGTCCTTGGGTCTCGAGATGCAGTTCTACGTGCTGGTGGTCCTGTGCGCACCTTGGCTGGCGCGCGCACCGGTATGGAAAATAGTCACGGTCTGGACTGCAATCGCCGTCGCTTGGCGCTTGGGAGTCAGCCTGGCGTTACCGCCTGGGCAGAGTGAACTGATCATGCAGTTCATCTATACGACACAGTTACCCGGTGTACTAGATGAATTCGTTTTTGGTATCTGGGTTGCCCGGCTGGTGCACGCGCAGGCCTTGCAATTCAGTTGGATACGACTACTCTGTTGGGGCGCTGGCGCATTGCTACTCCAGACCCTGGCCTCGCAGGCTCTGTTGGGCCTTGAGACGATCGTGCCTGCTACGGGCGAGATAAGCTGGTGCGCCACGGCCCTGCTGGTACTTTGGCGCACGCTGTTGAGCGCCGGCTTTGCCGCTTTGGTAGCCTGCATGGTGATGATTCCCGGGAACGGCGGTTCGCTCATGCAGCCGTTTCGTTACCTTGGAAAAATCAGCTACGGCATTTATCTGTGGCATATGCCGATCTTGTCAACGTTGCTACTCAAAACTCCATGGCGGGGCAGTAAGATGCTTTTTGCAACGGTCGCGTGTACGCTGGTGATGGCCGCGCTGTCGTGGCATGGTTTTGAGTCACTCTGGATCAACGCGCGGCGCAATGCAGTCCAAAAGTAGTTTCAAAAAATGGCAAGCCAAAGTGGGGGATTTGATAATGTTGACAACCGTATACAAACAACTAAAGGGGCTTCGGCTTGGGAATGATGCAGGTAAGGGACGGTGCGATTTCGTAACGCCCAAATCGAAACGAAAGGTCGCAGGCCGCTACATTGACGTACGGCTGTCCGTTAACTTGAGTTGGGAGTCCACCCGACACTACGACTACAGCAAGCTGTATTACCGCACCGCCCGTGACACTGACTTCTGCGAAGATCAAGTAATCTGCTTTCGGGTAGAGCAGCAAGGGATCGCGCAGGTCATCAGGCTCGCGCTGCCACAAGATGTTGTATCTGCGTCCTGGGTGCAGTTCCGGGTTGACGTATTTCCATACACCTTGGATGGAAGTGCCGTGGTAGCCGGCGTCGATATCGTCGATGACAACGACAGCCCCATGTCGCGACGCGCCGACATGATGGCCCACAAGCAGTGGGTCCGCCAGCAGGTTGTGGCCTGTGAGCAAAAAGGTGTGCGCGTGGTGGAGCACCTCCCCGAATCGCTGTGTCTTGAGATCACGCCGCGCTGCAATCTGACTTGCAGCCATTGCGCCACGCATGGTACGCCCGAGGCACACGAGGCGCACAACAAGATGTCCGAGATTCCAGAGAGTTTCCTGGCCGATCTGGCCGAGCGGGTTTTCCCCTCCTTGACGAGCGTGACCGCCATTGGCCGAGGCGAACCGCTGTATTTGTCAGACCCCACCTGGAACAGCTTGGTCGACAAGCTCAGGCGCAATCACGTGCTGTTTTCAGTGGTCACAAACGGTGTTCTGATCAAAAAGCGGATTTCACCAGACATCATTGCCATGATCGATACGCTGACCGTGTCGATAGACGGCCTCGAGCAGGAAACCTTTGGTGCCAATCGGGGTAGCGCGAACTTTCAAAAAATCATCAACAATGTCCGCTACTACCATGAGACCCGAAAGGCACTGAATCTGCCAAGGCGCCCCAAACTCTGCATCTCATGGACCATGAAACGCAACAACATCCATGAGATGCTGGACTTCCTGGAGGTGATCAAGGAATTCGAGCCGGACATCATGTTCACACGCCACCTGATGATTTTTCATGAATACGATGTTGAAGAGTCGCTCATCAACAGCCCCGAGATCTGCAATCCAGTATTGGAAAAGGTCTATAAGAGAATGAAAGAGCTGGGCATCAAGACCGAATGCCCCCCGCTGTCGGAAGAGGCGCTGATACCGCCCCCACCCAAGTTGAAGGCGAGCGCGACGCTTGCGTTGCCGGTCCAACAGACAGTAGCAACTCCAAAAGCCGACCCGTGCATGTTCATCTATCGAACAGCCAACATCCACACCGACGGCCGCATCCACGTCTGCCCCCGACCGAACGCGCCCTTTGTGGGCAGCTTTCACGACGAGCCGTTCGAGGACATTTGGAATGGCCCCAGCTACACCAAGGTGCGCCAGAGCCTGGACACCGACAACGAGTTGCAGGAATGCCGCGACTGTTGGTATCGCGAAAGTAAATACCACCCCCAGCGTTTCCAGCGCGACACCGACAACGAACAGAATTTTTCGGTGCTTGATCCGGTCAAATTTACGGCACGTGCTTGGGACTTCCGGCGTCGCTACATCAACATCGTCAAGCTTGAGTGAGAGTGTGCTGAGCTAGACCCCGTGCGATGCCTGCAATCAAGGAGCCAGTATCCGGCTGGTCCCACATGGATTTCCCAGGGTTTGCCCTGTTCGCAATTCGTGCTGGCAAAAAACTGTAGCACGCTGAGCCATCCCATGAAGCACCTCGTTTTCGTTTACGGCACACTCAAAGAAGGATTCCCTAACTTCAGCAAAAACAAGGGTATCCGTCTGCCTGGCGTGTACCGCACCGTGGAGCGATATCCCCTCAACCTGATAGGAGAGCGCTTTTCTCCTTGGCTGATCAACAAGCCGGGGCATGGAGAGCGGGTATCAGGGCAGTTGTTTGAAGTCGATAGCGACGCACTGGCAACCATGGACACACTGGAAAGAACAGCCCTGCCGGACGGTTACCGCCGCGTGGCGCTCGCGTTGGAATCTGCGCAGGACGACTGCAATCGACTGTTCAGCGCATTCGCGTACTTGAAGCAGGCTGAACATTTCGAGCCCTCTATGGTCCGCGCAGGTTGTCTGTCCGACTACACGCTTGAACACGCGGCCCTCTACCAACCAAGAGCCGGATAATGCAGCACACTTCAGCCAAGACCATGAGCACCACAACGACGACCGGCGACACGGGAGCCCGACTCCGATCGCTGTATGAACCGCAGGGTGGCGTGGGCGAGATCTTTTCCAACAAAGTCACTGATTACGCGGCATCTCGGCCCGGTTATCCGGCCGCGTTGTTTGATGCACTGCGTAGCGTGTGCAAGCTTCACCCCAACGCCGCCGTCGCCGACATAGGTGCAGGCACCGGTCTGCTTACCCAAGGTCTGCTGAAGCAGGGCTACCGGGTAACGGCGATAGAGCCCAGCGACAGCATGCGCGCAGCGGCAGACCAGTCGCTGGCGCATTGTCCAGGCTATAGCAGTGCCCGCGGATCAGCAGAACACCTGTCCCTCCCTTGCGCCTCCATGGACCTGATCACCGCCGCCCAGGCCTTCCACTGGTTTGACATAGAAGCCGCTCGAAGCGAATTTCTGCGTGTTTTGAAACCTGACGGCAAAGTGGCGCTGATCTGGAATGACCGCTTGCTGAACGACCCGTTGCACATCGCCCTGGACGGCATTTTTGCGCAATACGGTGGAGCCAAACGCGGCGCCATGTTGGCGCATGACGAGCGCAGTGAGGTGCCTAGCTTCTTCGGTGCCAGCACCCCACTGGAATGCACCTGGCCCCACGAACACCACCTGAGTGAAGCCGCTCTGCTGAGCCTTGTCTTCTCTCGCTCTTACATGCCAGAGCGCAACTCGCCGGCCGGGCAACAAGCCGCCGCGCAGGTCAGTGAACTATTTCAACATCTCGCAACCAGCGGAAGTATTGCCGTGCGTTACACCACGGTCGCCATCATCGGAAGACCGCAATGGCGTCGCCCTCCTCCGCCAAGTGATCTCACCGCGCAATCGACCAGGTTGTCTGTGCCACCCACTACGTGATCCACGTCGATCAACGAAACAGCGGTCGGTAAACCTGTGCGCAAGCCGGTCATTCAAGCTTTCCACTATGCGGTGTCGGCGCCGGTTGAATATTGACCTACCGGGGATGCGGACAACAACTCCATCAACAAATCCCCATTGACCAAGGGGACGAAGACCACGGCCGCTGCGCTCGCCGCCATGCTAATCGGCTGCGGCGTGTGCTGCGCGCCCCTGCTCACACCGCTGGTGTTTGCCTTGCTCGGTAGCCTTGGCATCTATTCAACCAACGAACTGTGGGTGAATGGCTGGTGGCTCGCAGGAGCGGTGGCGGTGTTGGTCGTCGGCCCTCCACTGGTTTGGCTGGGCATCAAGCATCTGCGGCCACCCACAGCGCCAGCGTGCGCTACGGATTGCAGTTGCCAGGCGGTGGGCGGCAGCCGGTAATAGCTATAAAACATATAGCACACTATGCAATAACGACGAGGGCTAGACGCCAATTTTGCTATCATCGCTATTGCTGTGGACGCAGCACACGCAGCCCATTGCCCACCACCAGCAGGCTGGCACCCACATCGGCAAACACCGCCATCCACATGGTGCCTGCACCGGTCAGCGTAAGGGCCAGGAACACGGCCTTGATGCCCAGAGCCAGCACGATGTTTTGCACCAGCAGGGTGTGGGTGTAACGGGACAGGCGCACAAAGCGGGGCAGCTTGCGCAGGTCGTCGTCCATCAGCGCCACGTCGGCGGTTTCGATGGCGGTACCGGTGCCTGCAGCACCCATTGCAAAGCCGATGTCGGCGCGGGCCAGGGCCGGTGCGTCGTTGATGCCGTCACCCACCATGCCCACTGCTGCGCCCTCGCCCATCTTGGCCTCGATCGCCTTGAGTTTGTCGTCGGGCAGCTGGTCGCCGAGGGCCTCGTCAATGCCCACCTGCGCGGCTATCGCGGCCGCGGTATGGGCGTTGTCGCCGGTCAGCATGATGGTCTTGATGCCCAGCGCGTGCAGTTCGGCGATGGCCTGGCGGCTGGTTTCTTTGACCGTGTCGGCCACGGCAAAGAGGCCCAGCACGGTCTGTTCGTTCGTCAGCAGGATGACGGTTTTGCCCTGCTGCTCCAGGGCCGACAACTGCGCCTCAAGCACATCAGAACAATTGCCCTGTTCGTGGATCAGGCGGTGGTTGCCGAGGTGGTAAAGCGTGCCGTCGATGCGGCCTTGGGTACCGCGCCCGGCCAGCGCCGTGAAATCCTCCACCGTTTGCAAAGCGACGCCATCGCCCTGGGTCGCCTGCGCCACAGCGCGCGACACCGGATGGTCCGAGCGGCTTGCCAGGCTAGCGGCGAGGCTGCGCACGGTGACCGCATCAGCGCCGTTCAGCGCCATGCAATCGGTCTGCACAGGCTTGCCGTAGGTGATGGTGCCGGTCTTGTCCAGCGCCAACCATTTCAACTTGCGCCCTTCTTCCAGATAGATCCCTCCCTTGATCAAAATGCCCTGGCGTGCAGCGGCCGCCAGACCACTGACGATGGTCACCGGCGTGGAGATCACCAGTGCGCAGGGGCAAGCGATCACCAGCAACACCAGCCCCTTGTAGACCCACTCAAACCACGCGCCCCCCATCAACAACGGCGGCACAACGGCCACCGCCAGAGCGATGGCGAAAACCACCGGCGTGTAGACCTTGGCAAATTGGTCGACAAAACGCTGCATGGGTGCGCGCGCGCCTTGGGCCGCCTCGACCGCATGGATGATGCGCGCCAGCGTGGTGTTGCCTGCCATTGCCGTGACCACGTATTCAAACGAGCCCGATGTGTTGACGGTCCCTGCGAAGACGGCGTCACCCGCCCCCTTTTCAACCGGCAGGCTCTCGCCAGTAATGGGCGCCTGGTTGATGCTGGATGTGCCACTGACAATGCGCCCGTCCAGCGCAATGCGCTCACCGGGCTTGACGCGTACACGGGCGTCCAAGGCCACTGACTTGGCGTCCACATCGGCCCAGGTGCCGTCGGCCTGCAAGACCGTGGCACGCTCCGGTGTCAGCTGAACCAGGCCGTGGATGGCGTTGCGCGCGCGGTCCAGCGACTTGGCCTCGATCAACTCAGCAACGGTAAACAGCACCATCACCATCGCCGCCTCGGGCCACTGGCCCAGCAGCAGTGCGCCTGTCACGGCAATGCTCATCAGCGCGTTGATGTTGAGGTTGGCGTTGCGGATCGCAATCCAGCCCTTCTTGTAGGTGGTCCATCCACAGGTCAACACGGCGGCAAGTGCCAGCACGGCGGCGACCCACGTGGGCAATCCCAACCCATGTGCGGCCTCGGATGCCAAGGCCGCGGCACCGGCCAGTGCCAGCGGCCACCAGGGCTTGGCAGGCGCGGGCGCAGGTCGTGCCTGGGTTGCCGCACCGGAAGCCACCTCAGG
>JANXVI010000245.1 GCA_025351745.1 Rhodoferax sp. | reverse complement strand
GCCATGCCACGCAGCGAAATGGGCCAGGGCGTGCACACCGCGCTGGCGATGTTGGTGGCCGAAGAACTGGACGTGCCCTTGGACCATGTGCTGCTGGAGCAAGCCGGGGCCGACAAGATCTATGGCAACGTGGCCATGCTCTTGGGCAGCCTGCCCTTTCACCCGCTAGACGCTGAAGACGGCCACAAAACAACAACCGTCAAGGTGGGCCAATGGATGGTCGGCAAGATTGCCCGCGAGCTGGGCATTGACGCCACCGGCGGCTCGTCCACGATTGCTGACGCGTGGGAGCCTCTGCGCAACGCGGCGGCCACCGCCCGCGCCAGCTTGTTGGGCGCGGCTGCTGCGCAGTGGAAGCTGCCGGTGCAAGAGTTGGGGGTAAAAGACGGCGTAGTGTCACACGGCTCGGGCAAGTCGGCCCACTATGGTGAACTGGCCGCTGCCGCAGCGGGCACAGCACCCGGTACCGTCACGCCGAAGGACCGCAAGGACTGGAAGCTGATCGGCCAGCCCGCACCCCGCACCGACATACCCGCCAAGACCAATGGCACGGCCCAGTTTGGGCTCGACGTGCGCCTGCCCGGCATGCTGTACGCCCAGGTTCGCATGGCGCCCATGCTGGGCGGCACCGTTGCCAGCTTGGACTCCAAGGCCGCATTGGCTATGCCCGGTGTAGAACGCCTGGTAACGCTGAATGCGGTGGGCGGATCTACCCCGGGCTTTGCCGTCGTGGGCAAGACAACCTGGCATGCGCGCCAGGCCGCAGAAGCCGTCAAAGCGCAATGGCAACAACGTACCCAGGGCGCGTTGGATACTGTGCAGATTGAAGCGCAATTAATGGCGGCCCTGCAACCCGGCGCAGGCAACACCTTCTTTGACAAAGGCAAGACAGCGGACGCCGAAAGCACAGCCGCGCGCAAGATTGAGGCTACTTACTTTGCGCCCTACCTGGCCCACGCCACGATGGAGCCCATGAACTGCACGGCTCAGGTTAAGGACGGCAAGGTTGATATCTGGGCCCCCACCCAGGTGCCGCAAATGGCGCGTGCCATGGCCGCCAAAGTGGCGGGTGTCGACATCGCCCAGGTCACGCTACACACCACGCTGTTGGGCGGTGGTTTTGGCCGTCGGCTCGACGTGGACTTTGTAGCCCAAGCCGTGCGCGTGGCCATGGAATGTGGTGGCAAGCCCGTGCAACTGGGCTGGTCGCGCGAAGAGGACACCACCCACGACTTTTACCGCCCCATGCACGTGGCCACGCTGCAGGCGGCGGTGGACGCACAAGGCGCCATCAGCAGCTTGCGCATCCAGTCCGCGGGCGACGCCATCAGCCCACGCTGGATGGAGCGCGGCCTGCCCGCCCTGGCCGGCCCCATCGACATGCCCGACAAAACCACGGCCGAGGGTTTGTTCGATTTGCCCTACGCCTTTGCCAACCAGCATATGTCGCATGTGGCCACGCGCATGGGCGTGCCGGTAGGCTTTTGGCGCTCGGTCGGGCATTCGCACAACGCCTTTTTCTCGGAGAGTTTTATCGACGAGCTGGCGGCAGAGACCAAGCAAGACCCGGTCGCCTTCAGAAGCGCCTTGCTGAAAGACGCGCCGCGTTATTTGGCCGTGCTCAAACTGGCAGCCGACAAGGCGCAATGGGGTGCGCCGCTGCCCGCCGGTCGCGCCCGCGGTGTTGCCTTGCATGAATCGTTTGGAACCATCGTCGCTGAGGTGGCCGAAGTCTCTCTTCAAGACGGCAAGCCGCGCGTGCACCGCGTGGTCTGCGCGGTGGACTGTGGCACCGTGGTCAACCCCAACACCGTGGCGCAGCAAAGGGAGAGCGCCGTCATCTTTGGCCTGACCGCCGCACTGTACAGCAAGATCGACATCAAGGATGGCGCAGTGCAGCAAACCAGCTTCCCCAACTACCCCATGGTGATGCTGGCCGAAGCGCCGGTGGTAGAGACGTGGATCGTACCCAGCACCCGGGCGCCGGCCGGCGTGGGTGAGCCCGGCGTGCCGCCGCTGGCACCGGCGGTGGCGAATGCACTGTTTGCATTAACAGGCAAGCGGGTAAGGCGGCTGCCTTTAGCCATCTGAAAGCTATGCGCATTCAAGCGGCGGAAACCTACCAGAATAAGTAGTAGCCGGGTCGCGAAAACTGTCGCAGAATGTGATCAAGTCCCGCACAGACCATGCGATGTACGCAGATGGTGTGCGAACTGCAGTTCGGGGGCAATACCATGGTGCTATTTGCCGAAGAAGAAGATTCTGCGTTGCTGGTCTCGCCCAACTGGCGGCCCAAGGACACGTGGTGCGTACTGATGGTGGATGACGATGCTGTGGTGCACACCGTTACCCGATTGGCCCTACGCGGATATACGTTTCGCGGCCGATCGCTCGAATTCATCAGTGCTTTTTCGGGCGAAGAAGGCCAACAAATTTTCCGCGAACGCCAAGACATCGCGCTGGCCATGGTCGACGTGGTCATGGAACGAGAACAGGCCGGGCTGGAGCTGATCGACTACGTGCGCCACGCACTGGGCAACCACAGCACACGCATAGTGGTGCGCACCGGCCAACCCGGACGGACCAACCAGAAGAGCAGCATCGACGCATACGAGATCGACGACTACCGAGAGAAGACCGATCTGACCATTCACAAGCTGCGGGCTATGCTGGACCAGCAACTGGGGGCGTATCGGGAGCCGGGGTTGGTTCACTAGCGCAGCGCGATCTCGGGAGTTCTATTGGCGGTCCGGCTAAAAATGGAAAGTGCTGCATATTTTGTAGCAGCACACATATATTCCACGAGGGCTAGCCATCTCATTTAACGCTTACCCTCTCCTAGAGTACAACTCGCCCTCATGACCACAGGATAGTCGTCTGACCCAATTGTAAGATGACCAGAATATCGATTGATTGTGTAGTGACTCATCATCCTGGCCCCCCATACCGACCAGCGAATTTCACTGCCAGCGATATATGCTGCCGCTCCATTCACACGCTTACTTTTGTAGTCGATACGCATTGGCACATCAACGAGATCCCCATCATCATCGATCGCACATGTAATTTCATCGATACTCTTTTGCGCTTGTCGGAAATATTCAGCGTACGTAACCGTCCCTTGGATAAGAGGCGTTAACCGGAGCAGCAGATTGTTCCGTGTCTCATCGTCTGAATGTTGCACATGGTTGGGGCTTGCTGCTTTCAGCACTATATTTATGGCGGAGTTGCAGGTGACAAACCCGTCTACATACGTCCTTAGTGCGCTTCGCTCAGCAGCGGTTGGCTTCACTTCCATATCCATCATGTAGTCTGAGGGGATTTCCGGCCAATAGGCAGGGAATTTTCCTAGCA
>JANXVI010000314.1 GCA_025351745.1 Rhodoferax sp. | reverse complement strand
AGCAGTGTCCAGCGCACCGGTGGTTTCGCCAACCTTGATCATGCGGATCACAAAGCTTGGAAACAACTGCTCCATTGCCAAGCTTTCAGAAATGGACGTGCCATTGAGCACCCGTTCCCGCGCGCGGCGGATGGCGTTCTGTATCACGACGTTGGATGATATTTTCTCGCAGTACACCAGTCCTTCGGTCAGTGGAATGCCAGTGCGGTACATAAGCCCCAGTGTGTCGGCAAACCGCGCCATGGTCATCTTTTTCAGCACCGGGCCGATGACGGGAATGCGCAATTGCCACTCATGCAGCTTGTAACGGAAGCCGGGCATTGCGACTGACATGGAGAGAATCCCCATCACCAATAGTGGAGGCACTGACAGCAGCGCCCACCAGTAATGGACAAAGATTCCTGATAGCCCGATGAGAATGCGGGTCTGAAGGGGAATCGCCTGACCCAAATTATTCAGGAAACCGATCAATTGAGGGACCAGGTAAATCATCAAGAAAAACACGACGCCACCAATGACGACCGAGACGAACGCTGGGTATGCCAAAAGCTTTTTGGTCTGCGAGGCCATTTCGTCCTGCCAGCGCAGGGAACGCACAATTTCCTTGAGCACGTCGGGGAGTTGGCCGGTCACTTCGCCGGACCGAATCAGGTTAACGACGGTTTCAGAGAACACGGCCGGGAATGCTGCCACCGCCACGCCCAGCGTCGAACCGGCTTCGATTTTTTCAAAGAGGCTGGCCGCGAGATCGCGAGCAGAGGGAGTTTCTGAGGCGTCTCGCATATCGGCCAGAGAGTCCAAAATGGGAACGCCAGCGCGTACCAACATCTCCAGTTGGAACAAAAAGTTCAATACCTCACGTTTTGGGATGCTCTTGACTGAGACCGAACGGGCCGTAACCACGCTGGCGGACAACAGCGAAAGATCCAGGCGCTTGAGCTGCGTTTCCAGATCAGTTTCGTGCAACGCATCGATACGACCTTTCGCGATTCGTCCTTCGTTGCTGGTTGCGCGATATTGGTAGAGCGGCATCAGTGGATCAGTTCTGTCAAGTCAACCACCCGGCCAACCTCCTCCACGGTCGTCACACCCTGGCGCACGCGCCGCAGGCCATCCTGCGCCATGCTGACGAAGCCATTGCTCAGGACATGGTCCATCAGTACCTTGAGGCTGGCGCGCTGTGTAACCAGCTCATCGAGCTCAGCATCAAATTTGAGCAGTTCCAGGATCGACATCCGACCCTTGTAGCCCAGGTGTTCGCACTTGGGGCAACCCACGGGGCGGTACAACGTGTGCGCTTGTCCGGGCTGATAGCCCAACAGTTGCAGTTCGATCGGGCTTGGATCATGTGGCGCCTTGCAGGCAACGCACAGGGTGCGCAACAAACGCTGCGCAACAATTCCGATGACATTGCCCGCCAACACTTCGGGTTTGATACCCAGATCTACGAGGCGGGGTATGGAGCGAATGGCCGAATTGGTATGCAGGGTCGAAAAAACCTGGTGGCCGGTCATTGCGGCCCGAAACGCCATTTCCGCTGTCTCGTGATCACGCACTTCACCGACCAAAATAATGTCGGGGTCTTGGCGCATCATGGATCGAATGCCCTCGGCGAAATCCATCTTGACAGACTCGGCAATAGAGGTTTGCCGGATCATCGGCATCGGGTATTCCACCGGGTCTTCAAGCGTCATGATGTTGACGCCTTCATTGTTCAGGTGACCCAAAATCGAATATAGCGTGGTGGTCTTGCCAGAACCCGTAGGACCGGTCACAAGCATGATGCCTTCTGGGCGCGAAAGCATGAGCTGCATGATGTTGAGTTGTTCGTCCGACAAGCCCAAACCGTCGAGCGGCACAATGCCGCGCTTGCGGTCCAGAATACGCAGCACGAAGTTCTCGCCATGGATGGTTGGCTGCACGGCCGAGCGGTAGTCCACCTGCCGCCCGGAGATGGTCAGTGAGATGCGTCCGTCTTGCGGCGCGCGTGTCTCTGCAATGTTCATTCCTGCCATGACCTTGAGTCGCACGACCATGGCAGACCAGTAGCGCAAGTGCAACGCGCGGACCTGCCGCAGCACGCCGTCAATGCGGTAACGAATGCGCAGGAACTGGGGCTCAGGCTCAAAGTGAATATCGGATGCACCCCGCAAGGTTGCATCCGCCAACAGTGAATCCATGAGCCGCACCACCGGGTGGCTGTAGCCGCCGGTCTCTTGGGCCAGGCTGGCGACATCGATATTGCCGGTTTCTAACTCTTGGAGGATGCCGTCGATGGATAACTCGTGACCATAAAATTGCTCTATGGCGCTGAGAATCTCAGCGCTGCTGGCGAGTCGCCAGTGGATGCGAGGCCCCCCTGCGAGCAAGGCAGTGATCTGGTCGACCGCCACAATATCGTTGGGGTTGGCTCCGGCAATCACCAGCTCGTTAGTTACGGCGTCTAGGCTGACGGGAAACAGCATGTGGCGCTTGGCCAGTGGCTTGGGTATCAGCGCCAGCGCATCGGGGTTGGCGACAATGCCTTTGAGACTGATCGCTTTTTCACCGAGGTTGTCAGCCAGCGCTCCGCGAATCGCCTCTTCAGTGATGAAGCCCAAGGTTAATAGGGCTTGCCCCAGCGGCTTGCCGGAGCTCTTTTGCTCCTGCAGCGCAATGCGCAGTTGGTCTTCGGAAATGAGCCCCAGTTGCAGCAACCGGTCGCCCAGGCGAACCGGTGGGGCTTTGCCTGCTGGCGGTGCAGTGCTCATTCTTCTTGTCCGTTTTGCTTGTCCAGCGCCCGGCGCAATTGCTCGATGCGCACACGCACCGCGTCAACTGGGTAACTCCGCTGCGCAGCGCCGGGACCAAGAGGCAGGCTCAAAGCTCTCTCATACTGCACGATGGCTTGCTGCAACTGCCCCAACCGGTCCAACGCAACGGCATGGTTGTAGACGTGCAGCGGGTTGCCGGGTTCAAGTGTCTGCGCCCTGGCAAAGGCTACAGCCGCATCTGCCAACAAACCATCACGCACGAATGCGTTGCCCGCCGCAGCCATCGCAGCCGCAGAATCCGGTCGACGCGATGCGAGATCACGGGCGCGCCCGGCCGTCCGTGTTGCATCGCCATCCTGTTCGAGAGACAGCAATCCGGAGTTCGCATTGGCATTGCCGGGATCATTCCGAAGCACCTTGCGGTAGTAGGACCGTGCATCGTCCAGTCGACCCTGCTGGTGGTTGATGTAGGCCAGTCCCAGCAGTGCGTCACGTTCATCCGGGTTCGCCTTGAGCGAGCGCTCGTAGGCCAAGGCAGCTTCCTCAAACCGGCCCCCAACCAGCGCCGCGTACCCCAACTCCAATGCATTGGGTTCGCCAGCTTTGGCAGCGAAAGTCGGTTTGGCCGGTGGAGGGGAAAGCCCTTCTCTTTGTGGGACGCGGGGCGCTGGGGCCGCGCGCGACGGGGTGGCCCTCAACGCGGGGACGGGAGCTGGCACTTCACTACTCTTGGGCGCTGGTGAAGCGCCCGTGGGTGCAATGACCTCTGGCGCCGTTGCAGGCATAGGCGATGATGGCACGGTGGCCGGGGGAAGCGCTGCGGTAATGACAACGGGTGGTGGAAACGCGGGTGCCACGGACGATGGTTGGACGAGTCGAAGCAATGCCGATGGATCACCCCACATTCCGAAAACCACGCTGGCAACTGCCAGCGCCAGCAAGCCAGCCAACACGCCCCATGCCAGCATCCGTCGGCCCCGGCTGACCGGTTGGGGTTTCTGCGAGGCGTAAGCACGGCGAATCTCTTGCGCTGCCCGGTCTGCTGGGACTACACCCGGTTTCACAGGAGACTGTTCCACCGCAGGAGCCGCACTGGGCGGCGTCCGACTAGGGGCCGGAACATCGGCAGAGCGCAGGGTCGCGGGCGCAGGGTCAGGAGGTGCAATTTCTTGCTTGGGGGCTGGCGCGGGGATGCGATCGAGTTTGGGCTCGTGCCGGGGATCCGGTGGCGGCGGCTCCGGGGGCGCGGGTGCCTTGGGCATTTCCAGCGTCAACTCCATCTCATATACGGGAATGGGTGGAGCACTGGGCGCGGACTTCGGGGCCAGTGCCACTGGCTCTGTCAGATGTGGATAGTCCGCGGTAACTGGTTCTGCGGTAGACCGCGGACTCATCTCCAGTGGTGTTGATTGGGTTGGAGCAATAGCGGTATCAGCTGCTGCTGCCGCTTTTTCTTTGTCCTTGCTGGCACGTTGCAATGCGTCAAGCAGCAAGCTCATGGTCTATTCTGTGGGAACCGAAGTTCTGGACGGGTGGGGCCCGGTGGCGCGTCCATAGCGTCGCGTGCTTCCTGCAACGTGGTGCGGTATTCTTTGAAGTCCGCCTCCAAGGAGGGGTCTTGCAGAACCGTGGGGCGCAGGAAGATGACCAACTCTGTCTTCTTGCTGGACTCGTCGCGGTACTTGAACAAGTTGCTCAACAGCGGCACCTGGTTCAGGATGGGCACTTCGTCCGAGTTGTTGTTGCGCGAGTCCTGCATCAAACCACCGAGTATTGCAACGCCCCCAGACTGCACCCGCAAAACCGACTCCATCTCGCGGGTTTGCACTTCCGGAATTCGGTTGATGAGTCGGTTTTGGGCCAGGACAGGGCTGGGATCGATCGCATAGCCGGTGATGCGGCTGATGGTCGGACGCAAATTGAGAATAACTTCATTGGACTCGCTGATCTGCGGTGTCACCGACATCAGAAAGCCGATTGGCACGGTGTTGATGGTGGTCGCGTAGGTTGAAGGGGTTGCCGGTACGCCCACCGAGGCCGCTGTGCCGGGGGTCACTGAGATCGTGAAATACACCTTGTTGTCTACCACCTTCAACACGCTGCTTTGGTTATTGAGTACCGAAATCTTGGGGCTAGACAGTACCCGCAGGGTGCCGAACGACTCCATTAGATTCAAAACTGCCGTCAGGTCAAAGCCCTTGAAGACGCTGGGCCCATTCAAGGTCAGCGAAGTCAATGCGCTGACGATACCGCCTGTTTGGAAACCGCTGGACGGCCCAGACGGACTGACGGTGAATGACGAATCAAACGCAGTTCCGTTGGGCTTGATCAACGACCAGTCAATGCCTTGCTGGTAGCGGTTGGACAGGTCTACCTCGACAATCGTCGCCTCAATCAACACCTGCCTGCGCGCCGACCGCATGACCCGATCCAGAAATTCACGCACCCGCTCGTGCTGCACTTGGGTGGCCCGAACGCTGATATAGCCAGTCTCTGGATTGGACATGACCGAAGACGCCTCGCGGAAAACCGCACGCGGGGCCGCCACTGCTGCGGACGCGGCAAGGGCCGCCGCACCGGCTGCTTTGGGTGCAGCCCCAACGGGGGCAACTGGCGCTGTGGGTGCTGCTACCGCGGCAGAAGCACCTGCTGCTTCAGGGAGGACCTTGTCAGTTTCGCGCAGCATGTCGCGTATATTGCCGACCAGTGTTTCCCAAAAATGGTTATTGGATTTGCTGGTGATCTCTGACGTCGAAGCATTGCTCCCCGTGCCCCCAGAGCCACCTGGGCCAGTCCCCGTGCTGGCCACATTGGTGGACGTGCTGATAACGATGGAACCGTCGCGTTGGATATTGGGGTAGTCCACGCGGTAGTTTCTGAGGAAAGGGGTGTCCGGCAAAATAGACAGGTTGCGCCCATGCATCTCATAGCGCAGGTCCACCTGGCGCGCCACCCGGTCCAGAATTTCTGGCAGGGTTTGGTCTCGCACATTCATCGTCACCGTGCCCGTGATGCTGGGATGGATATCTACGTTGATGTTGGCATCGCGGGCCAGTGCAAACAACAGATCCTGGACGTTGACGTTCTGCATCACGACGCTGTAGACCTCTTGTCGTGGTGTAGGGCGTGGCGGTCTGGGAAGTGGGGGCGCGGATACGAATTCTGGGGCCCTGCCCTCCACGACGGGAGGCACCTGCAAATGGGCTTTGGACATAGGCGGCGCGGGCGGTGCTGCGCAGGCTGCCAAGATCATCGTTGCCAGCACCCCCAATAACAGGCGCGCGACTACAGGACGGGGCTGCACTACGAGGGGACTGGAGAATCGGTTCAAGATAGCTGATCCTGTCTTATTTTGACCCACGTTCTAACCATCGGTTTGTTGACCTTGAGCGGGGTTGGCCAAGCGGCAAGTGCCGCATAAGCTTCTCCGATCGTCGCATACCGTCCAACGAATACTGACACGAAATCTCCACTATTGTAGTGAGTTAGTTGCGCAAAAACCACTGCAGAATCAACATGATGGCGCACAAAGTTCAAGTACTGAGAGGCGCTGGCGTCACGTGACAGCGTTGCAATTTGTAGGGTAAATCCACCTAAATCGGGCTGGCGCAATAGTTCGTCCGTGCGTTGCAGATAGGGCAGCCATGCTGCGTCTGCAGTTGCAATGCCAGATGCTGCGGGCGCTGAAATAGGCGCTGGCGTTGGGGTGACTGGGATTGGAGTCGGTGCCGAGGAAACACTGGTTGTGGGCAATGTCGCCTTGGCCTCGGGCGCCGAAACAGGCGCGGAGGCCGGAGCAGGGGGTTGCGTTGGCGTTGGACTGGGAGTGGATGTTGGCGCAGACGCTGCCTCCGCCGAGCCCGCAGGTACTGCTATCGAGGCCTGCAGGCTGCCGACCTTATCCTGCTTCGCCACAACAACCTTAGCGTTGCTTTCGCGGTGTCGATCCATCAGCCACACACTGAATGCCGTCATGCAAAACGCCAGACCGACGCTGAGCGCAGCCCATTGGATCCAGGGAGCCCTTGGTGCCGGTGCGGGAGCGGAAAAATTGTCATGCAATTCGCCAATGCCGTCTTGCATCTGCTGTTGCTGCACCAACGTCAAACCTGATGCATAGGTTGCCAACAGCGCCTTGTCGGCCAACAAGTTGATCCGCCGCGCCCGTCCGCCCGAAGCCTTGATGAGCAGGGCCATCGCAGACGGGGAAAACAAGGCCCCACCTTTCCAGCCGGCAGCGCGCAGGCGGTGGTCTACATACGCACTGGTGTCCAGTGGCGGCAGTGGCATGAGTTTGAAACGGTGGACGATCCGGTCACGCACCTGGCG
>JANXVI010000282.1 GCA_025351745.1 Rhodoferax sp. | reverse complement strand
CAGAGCCGATTCAATGTCAACCACCAGATTCTCATCGCGCGACCGCGACAGGCTTTGCATCAGTTCTTCGAGCTGGGTGCGCTGCAAAGACACTTCACTGAGCCGGGCCTCGGTTACGGCCAGCTTGGCCGCGGTTTCCATGGCCAGTTCCTGGGCTTGGCGGGCCGTTGCACGCGCTTCTGCCGCATGGCTGCTTGTCTCGGCACTCTGGCGTGCCAGTTGTTCCTGAATGGAGCCCAACTTTTGCCACAGCAAACCGCTGACCACCAGGGCCACCACCGCGACCAAGGCTATAACACCTTGCAAGCGCTGCATGGTGGTCGTGCGATCGGGCTTGACCGGCAAGGGGACCAGCGCGCCTTCCAGAGGCGCACTCGCCGCGGTAAGGCTGGGCTCTGTGTTCATGCCACTGATTCTATAGACGCCATCAAGGCGGCCAGTGTGGGGCGTGACTCGCAAACAACAGAAAACCCGGCCTTGTGGGCGGCCTGCGCGATGCGGCTGTGGGTCACCACCGCCTTGGCCTGCACCCAAGGCTGGTCTGCACAACATGCGACCAAATTGCCAATGGCTTCGGAGCTGCTGAACAGCCATACCGAACCATCGGTGGCGGCTTGGCGCACCATCGCCCGATCGGCGTCGGACAGTTCGGGCGGGCGACGCTGGTAAGACACGACGAACTCCACACTGCCACCGGCCGCGCGCACCTGTTCGGCGAACCAGTCCCGCCCCACACCGTCCACGGCCTTGTCGGCCGCTACGCTGCCATCGCCGCTCGCACTACCACGCACAATCAGCACCCGGTAGCCAGCGTGCATACGCGGTGCCACCACGGCCCACAAAGCCTCGGAATCAAACTGCTCGGCCGCGCGGTCTGGCATGTCGATGCAACGGATATCGACTTGCGCCCGCTTCAAGGCCGACAAACTGCCGGGTCCAGTCACGAATGCTCTTATATTGGTAGCGCCTTCTCCAGCAAACGCGAGGGCTGCAGCCGGTTTTGATGCAAAAAAGTGGTCCACAGCATTGCCGCTGACAAACATCACGGCGTCAAATTCGGCTAGGCGCGCCCAGGCGGCAGCAACGGCAGCCGGGTCGGGCGGAGGCAACACACCGATCAAGGGCAATGCCACGGCTTCAAAACCGGCATCGTTCAGGGCGTGCACCCATTGGGCTGCTTCTTGTCTGGGGCGGGTGACGATGACACGCATGGAACTAGCTCCCCTGTCCGTTCTGCAACCGCACTTTGCTCTGCAGTTCGCGGGCAGCCTGCTCTCCCAATAGGGTTGCCGCCGCCGCATCGGGCGCCGCACCTTGGGCTTGGGCATGAACCAAGGGCAACGCACCTTCCGGGTCACCCCAGACAGCGCGGATATTCAACAGGTCTCCGTCAAGCGTGGCGTAGGCAGCCAGTGGCATGGAGCAACTTCCGCCCATGACACGGCTGACAGCCCGCTCGGCCGACACGGCGCGCCAGGTCGGCGCGTGCAACAAGATTTGTAATGCTTGGGCCACATCAGCCCGGTCTGTTCGTATTTCAATGCCCAACGCACCCTGGCCAGCGGCGGGCAGCATCTGCTCGGGCTCGAACGCTGCGCGGATGCGCGACTCCAGCCCCAGGCGTTTGAGGCCAGCTGCGGCCAGCACGATGCCGTCGTACAGGCCGTCGTCCAGCTTCTTCAAACGGGTATCCAGATTGCCGCGCAAACCTTCGATCTTCAGGTCCGGCCTCAGCGCGCGCAACAAGGCCATGCGCCGCAAACTCGATGTGCCAACCACAGCGCCCTGGGGCAGGTCCGCCAGCGTGGCATAGCGGCTGGACACCCAGGCATCGCGCGGGTCTTCTCGCTCCATCACGCAGGCCAGGCTGAAACCCTCGGGCAACTCCATCGGCACATCTTTGAGCGAATGCACGGCTAGGTCGGCATGGCCGGTTTCGAGTGCCACTTCCAGCTCTTTGACAAACAGACCCTTGCCGCCAACCTTGCTCAGCGAACGGTCCAGAATCTGGTCGCCCCGTGTCGTCATGCCCAGCAGCGTGACAGTGTGTCCCTGCTGCTCCAGCAGGGACTTCACATGTTCGGCCTGCCATAGTGCCAGTCGGCTCTCGCGGGTGGCGATCGTTAAATTGTGTGCAAGCATGGCCTAAGCGTCGTAACCCATTTGTAATCTATTGCGAGTGGTCAATGCTAGCATGGGCACCATGAAAAATGTATCCGCCCCAGCCCCCGCGAAACGCGCAAAAGACAACGAACGCCCCCTGGTCGAAGACATCCGCCTGCTGGGTCGGATACTGGGTGATGAAATCCGCGAGCAAGAGGGTGATGCGGCCTTTGAGTTGATCGAAAAAATCCGCACGCTGTCAGTCGCCTTTCGCCGCGACGCCGACCAGGACGCCGACAAGGCGTTGAAGAAACTGCTCAAAGGCCTGAGCGGCGACCAGACGGTCAGCGTGATCCGCGCCTTCACCTATTTCTCCCACCTGGCCAACCTGGCCGAAGACCGCCACCACATCCGCCGACGCGCCATCCACGAACGTGCGGGCGACACGCAAGAAGGCAGCGTGGAAGTCGCCATGTCACGCCTGCGCTGGGCCGGCATTTCGCCCAAAACCATCTCCAATACTTTGGCACAAAGTTATGTGTCACCCGTATTGACGGCCCACCCAACAGAAGTGCAACGCAAGAGCATTCTGGATGCCGAACGTGGCATCGCCCGGCTGCTGACCGAGCGCGATGAAATCAAAATGCGCGGCGCTTTTTTCGAGAACAAAAAAGACGCTCTGAGCGCCCGCGAGCTGGCAGCCAACGAGGCGCAAATGCGTGCACGCGTCATGCAACTCTGGCAAACCCGGCTGCTGCGCTTCAACAAGCTGACCGTAGCCGATGAAGTCGAAAACGCGCTGAGTTATTACGAATCCACTTTTCTGCGCGAGATCCCCAAGCTGTATGCCAACCTGGAGCAACTGCTGGGCAACAACCAGCCGGTGCACAGCTTCCTGCGCATGGGCCAGTGGATCGGTGGCGACCGCGACGGCAACCCCAACGTCAGCGCCCAGACCTTGGACTACGCGCTGCGCCGCCAGGCCGAAGTGGCGCTACGCCATTACCTGACCGAGGTGCATTATCTAGGGGGTGAGCTGTCGGTATCTGCCATGCTCAATGACTGCACGCCCGACATGCAGGCCCTGGCCGAAAGCTCACCCGACCAGAACGTGCACCGCATGGACGAGCCCTACCGCCGCGCGCTGACCGGCGTGTATGCACGGTTGGCCGCCACACTGAAAAAGCTGACGGGGACCGAGGCCGCACGCCACGCGGTCGCGCCGCAAAACCCTTATGCGCGCTCTGAAGAATTTGCGGCCGAGTTGCGCACCATTGAGGTGTCTCTCAAGGCCAACCACGGCTCGGCTCTGGTATCTGAGCGGCTGCAACCCCTGATCCGCGCAGTCGAAGTGTTTGGTTTCCATCTGGCAACCGTCGACCTGCGCCAAAGCTCGGACAAACACGAAGAGGTGGTCGCTGAACTACTGGCTACGGCTCGTATAGAAGCCAATTATTCCGCCCTGGACGAAGCCGCCAAGCGCAGCCTGCTGATGGGCTTGCTGGGCGATGCCCGCTCACTGCAAGTGCACGGCGTCAACTACTCGGCCCATGCCCAAGGCGAGCTGGCGATCTTCTCTGCCGCCAAGGTCATGCGCGAGCGTTTTGGCACGGACGCCATTCGCCACTACATCATCAGCCATACCGAAACGGTCAGTGACTTGCTGGAAGTCTTGCTGCTGCAAAAGGAAGTGGGCCTGATGCGCGGTGTGTTGAATGGCAACGCCAACACAGGCCGTTCTGCATCTGCTACATCTGATCCCCTCAGCCCGGTGTGTGACCTGATCGTCGTACCGCTGTTCGAGACCATTGAAGACTTGCGCAACGCCGCGCCCATCATGCGCGAGTTCTACGCCCTGCCCGGCATCGCGGCGTTGGTACAGCGCAGTGGTGGCGAGCAGGACATCATGCTGGGCTACTCCGACAGCAAC
>JANXVI010000267.1 GCA_025351745.1 Rhodoferax sp. | reverse complement strand
CCGCTGCTGTGCCCGCTGTGTGGTGGGCAGATGCGCCTGATCGCCTTCATTATCGAGGGCGTGCAAATCAGGCGGATTCTGGATCACATCGGGGTCGACTCGCAGCCACCACACATATCCCCGGCGCGCGGGCCACCGCTGTGGGATAACTGTAGTGATGCGCAGATGGATGACGGGGCGCAAATCGAGCCAGCAGACTGGGATCTGGCGGCGCAACCGGCACCGGACTACGAGGTCGATCAGCGCATCAACTGGTGAGCGGGCTGGACTTGGGGTTTTACCAAAACGGTGACTCAGACTCGCTGCCGGGTAGCTAACAAAGCTGGCATGTTCAACTCTGCAAACCCGATGCACAAGTTAATGAGAATCAAAGTATCGCGCCCAAAACTCAGAAACGCCGCACACAGAGAGCTCGGCCGGTGGTGGTGGCGTAGCCAACGCTGAGCGGGAAAATCTCACCAATGCTGAGGCTGACGAGCCACGCCTCGGAAGTAGAGGACAGTTCGCTGCTCCAGAACCACTCATTCGTCAATTCAAACTTCTGCGGCAAAAAGCAGGTTGTGCGCGCACATCTCGTGCTCACTGAATGCGTGGAATCAAAGATGCTTTGTAGTTGCGCTACCGTCGGCAAACTCCAGTTGCCACCCTTTTGGTTGCACCAGTTGCGTGCTCCATCCCAGCTAATGTTCGATCCGTTGTCTGATTGCGTCCATTCGAGGTTTGTCTGGCTATCCTTTAGAACCCCTGCGCTTTGTTCCGCAAATCGGCTAGAAATTGCGTTGCGTTTCCTTTCCATTTCGGCCTCACGTTGATGCTGCCTTACCCTGTCAACCAAAGCAATTTCTAGCGCCGACTTCCTTTCCCTGTAGATATCCAGCACCGGGCTGTATTTCACACCTGACTCCTCAGTCCTGACAAGCCGGAATCCACCGCTGCCTCCGTTGCGTTCGTCAGGAGTGCCTCCACCGCGGTTAGTCGAGCGCAGCCCTCCTTGCTCAACGACCCAAGCGCCGCCACGAAGCACTCGATATCTTTGATCTCCACCACTCTCCCACGCACTTCCATCGCTGGGAGCACCATCGTAGTTTTTGTGGTACCAATCTTTCACCCATTCCCATACGTTGCCACTCATGTCATACAAGCCCCAGGCATTTGGCTGCTTGCCTCCGACAGGGTGGGTGGTGTCGCCACTGTTTTTGAAATGCCAGCCCACGCTTTCCACGTCGTCGCTCCCGCAGTATTCATGGCTAGCACCAGCTCTGCAGGCATATTCCCACTCGGATTCATTGGGCAAACGATAGTTTTTACCAGTCTTCGCGTTGAGTTTCTGGATGAAATCTTGGGCGTCGTTCCAACTGACTTGCTCTGCTGGGCAATTGTCACCGCACTGCTGGAATTTGCTGGCGTTGGAACCTATGACAGCTTTCCACTCCCCTTGCGTGACCGCATACTTTCCCATATAAAAAGATCTGGGTATGGTGACCATGTGTCGCGGGCTTTCACTGGCGAACTTGTAGCTTCCCATGATAAAACTGCCTGCGGGTAGCAGTACCATTTCGGGGCAGTCGCTGCAATCTTTGATCGTCTGGCGGACTCGTGGGATATCTGCATTTTCTACCTTGATTGCAATCAAGCGCCGGTTGGCGAGCTCTATGTATTTTCCTTTGGGGTATTGTTTGATGTAAACGCCGTAGTCGTCTGGCTCGCCCCCGCCTTCTACGGCGTTCCACAGCTCGGTGTCGGGGTCGAGGTCAGCGGAGTTGAGGACCGATTGTGATGCAGGAGTCTGACTTGTTGGGGATGGTACGAGTCCATCTGCCGGAGCGGCTAGACGGTCCACGCTAAGGCCGTCTTTGGTCATGTGAAGCGCGTCTAACTTACGGACCATGTCCCCTCGAGCGGGTAGCACACATACCGACAATATGAGAAAGAGGGCAGGCAAGATGCTTGTAGAAGATAGTATAGGTACTTGCATGTTTCCGTTGGCGTTGTTGTCAGCGAAAAAAGTGTCACTTGGGGTCGCGGCGTAAAACTTAAATGGTTCTTCATCAATTTCACTGTGATTTTTCCCTTGCTACGGGACAATCCAGTGATTCAATATTTCCGGCTTGAACATGAAAGACACCGCGCTGTACGAACACCTTCTTGGACTGAAGACCCCGTGGTCGGTGAAGAAAGT